>JBGSUP010000198.1:0-13836 GCA_041753485.1 Akkermansiaceae bacterium | reverse complement strand
CCGGCGGGCGGCATTTCGCGCACGGCCTGCAGGCGGGCGATGCCGACGATGGCGAACACTCCGGCAATGGCGGCGAGGATCGTGCCGTAACGAAGAATGCGGGTGGGAAGATTCATGGCTGGATGGCGGCTGCGCGGGTGTGGAAACCGACATTACCGGGTGCCGAGGAATCTTGGAGCGATCCTGGCAGATTACAAGGACGGGTCCGCGGAGCTTCCGGCAGATGCTCGGCAGGTCTCAGACGATCTTGAGGCGGGCCAAGTCCTGGGTGTCGATCAGACCGACCGGTTTTGCATCGCCATCAAGTACCACGATGTCATCGATTCGGTTTTGCCCGATGGTGCGGAGAACCTCGACGGCAAGCGCGTCGGAACGCACCGTGACCGGCTGCCGGGTCATGAGCGAGGCCACCGGTTTTTCGCCGAGCAGTGGATCGATCCGGAAACTGCGGGCGAAATCGCCGTGGGTGAAAATCCCGGCAAGTCCGCCGCCAGGATTGAGAATCAGGCAGGCTCCGGCGCGGGCGCGGTTCATCGCATCCAGCGCGGCGAAGACATTCGCACCCTCGTCCACGGTCGGCAGCGACTGGTCCGCGCGCATGATATCGGAAACTCTCGTCAATAGCGCCCGGCCCAACGAGCCACCGGGGTGAAACCGCGCGAAGTCCTCACCGGTGAAGCCGCGGGCTTCCAGCAAGACCATGGCCAGCGCGTCGCCCATGGCCAGCATGGCCGTGGAGGACGAGGTCGGTGCCAGGTTGAGCGGACAGGCCTCGCGCTCCACCGAGGTGTCCAGCGTCACCTCGCTCAACAGGGAGAGTGTCGAACCCGGCTTGCCGGTCAGCGCGATCACCTTCACTTCGAAGCGTTTGATGAAGGGCAGCAGGTCGAGCAACTCGCGGGTCTCCCCCGAGTAGGAAAGCACCAGCACGGCATCGCCGTCCGAAAGCAGGCCCAAGTCGCCATGCAGCGCGTTCTGGGAGTCGAGCACCACCGCGGTGGCACCCGTGGAGTTGAGCGTGGCCGCGATCTTGTGGCCGATGTTGCCGGATTTCCCCACACCGACCACCACGATTTTCCCCCGCTGGTCGAGAGTTCGGTGGAGGATCCGGACGGCCTCCACGAAACTGCCATCGAGGAGGCCTGCCATGCGCCGCAGACCTTCAATCTCCGTCTCGATCACGAATCGCGCGCTGGCCAGGTGGTCCATGCGTCATGACAAGCGGGCGACAAGCCGTTTGGCAAGCATGGAGGCGGGCAAGGGTGCCGACAACCCCAGGGGCGAGGAAGAGCTTTTGCTCCCCACGGATGGCACCCGCCCCCACCCCGTCTCACGCATCGGCGTAGCGGACAGCCGCTGCTTTCGGCGCAGGCTTGTCCTTGCGCATCAATGCCCTGCGCATTTTGACAAGGGCCGAGTTCTGGATCTGCCGGATGCGCTCGCGGGAAACTCCGAACTCGCGGCCAACATCTTCCAGCAGCATCGGCTTGAGTCCGTTGAGGCCGAAACGTCCGTCGATGATCCGGCGCTCGCGCTCGTCGAGAGTGGCAAGCAACTCGTCAATCTGGTCGTGCAGGTTCTTGTCGCTCAGAAGATCGAGAGGATTGGAAGCCGCTTCATCCGCGATGATCTCACCATGCTCGGTGGCTTCGCCGACATTGACCGGGGCGTCCAGCGAAGTCGGGCGCAAGGCCGCCTGCTTGAGCATTGCCACCTTGTGACGCGGCAGGCCGGTTTCTTCAGCAAGTTCATCGTCGGTCGGTTCGCGTCCCAGCGCCTCGGTGAGGCTCGAGGCGATGCGCCGGATGCGTGCGATCTTGTCCACCATGTGGACTGGCAGACGGACGGTTTTCGACTGGTTTGCAAGGGCCCGCTTGATCGACTGCTTGATCCACCAGGCACCGTAGGTGGAGAGTTTGCCGCCTTTTTCCGGATCGAAACGATCGACCGCCTTCATCAGGCCGATGTTGCCTTCGGAGACGAGATCACTCATGGAGACACCGTAACCGGAGTAGTCGCCGGCAATTTTCACCACGAGTCGCAGGTTGGCCCGGATCATCTGATCGCGCGCCTCCTGATCGCCCTTCTTGATGCGCTCCGCAAGCGCGGTTTCCTCTTCAATGGTGAGCAGAGGGGTGCGCGAGATTTCCCTGAGATAGAACTTCATGCTGCTGTCGGAGTCGTATGCCATGGTAATGGTGGGTTAAGTTGCTTCATGAGTGGATTCGTAAACTCCCCCCGCGTGGATTCAGAAAAGTGCGCGGACGGGGAAATTTTTTCTCCGCTCACCGCCCGGCCTCCACTGCGGGGGCAACGTCGCCTCTTTCCAATGTTTGGATGAGTTGCCGGGCGGGGATGTTTTCATAGACTTGGGTGCTGCTTTCGGGATGGCCCGCAAGGCTCCGCTGGCCAGAGGGAATCGGGTAAACGTCCCCGCCGTTCATTTTTGAGAACTCGTTGGCTGCGATTGCATGGCGGCGGCTTCAGGCTGCGCCGAATGGGATGCTGCCTGCTTCTTCATCCCGGTTTCACCACGATGGCAAAGGCTTTTGCCGGGTTTTTCACCAACATCTGATCCAGGTCCGATGGTTGGAAGCCGGCGGATCGGAGTTTGGGTATGAGGGATTCTGAAATGGCGGTGTACGGCCGGAAACCGCCTCCGTCGGGCTCGCCGGGCCGGTACCAGCCGGCATCGTGGGACAGCAGCACGCGCGGCAGGAGCCCGGCATTTTTAAGGGCCGAAAGGTCGGCGACGATCTCTTCAAGGAGCTTGGGATCGTCCGCCACATTGTCGATGGATACCCAGAGTCCAAGACGTGCGGCTCTGATCTGGTTTTCAGATGTATCACGAGTGGCATGGACCCAGATGAGGGCATCCGGGGACACGCCTTCCTCGGCCAGAATTTCCGCCATTTGAAAAATGACTTTGGAGGGTCCGGTATGGCAGGCAATGCTCAAACCAGTCGCCAGATGCGTCCGGCAGGCGGCCCGCAGGAGAATTTCATGAAACGCGGAAAGCTTCACTTCAAGGTCGACACCGATTTTGATGAAACCCGGTTTTACACCCGTGGCCTCAATACCGTCCCTGAATTCCAGGATCCACCGGGCGGCCAGTTGATCGGCATTTTCCGTCAAGGCCGCTTCAGGTATGAACAGGTTGGCACGCGCGCCATAATAGCCGGTATTCGTGATCAGGTTAAGCCCGGATTTTTGAGATAACTCCACGAGGAGTCTGGGATCGCGTCCCAAAAAAGCGGGCGTGCACTCGACAAGAGATTGGTAGCCAAGTTCCTTGGCCTGGCGCAGAAAGGGAAGCACCCGCTCGGAAACCTCAGCCCTGTCCCAGCGATGGTAGCCGGTTTCCTTGGCCCCGATGAAATCCACCAGAATATGCTCATGCTCCAGCGTCATGCCCAATTGGGCCGAGTCGATTGGTCCCCGCACGGTCATGATGGTGCCGCCTGAGAGCGGAGCAGCAAAAAGCACGCAGACCATGAAGGCGAGTGCGCAGGAGTGTTTCATGGGTTTCGACAAGAAGAACTGCTGGAAATTGCTTTTCCGGTGAAGTCGGTTGGGAAAGCCCATGCAATGACCGGTGTGCGGTGGAATGAAGTTGTCGCGGGCGGTGCGGGCAGTGGGGTTGTCCATGTGAAAGATCCTTCCGCCAGACGCTAAGAGCTTGATTCCGCGCGGCAACCCGGAAAGCGAATCTTCTGGGTGATTCCGGGTGGATTTTTCACGAATCCACCCGAGATGAACCCGGTTCCCGCATCGGGAGCTTGGGGCCTGGACCCGGGGAATCAGTTGACAGGATGGAGCCCTCCATGCCCGTATGACCTCATCTCCCTCCGCGTGTGATCGGATGGCAGCATCATCGAAATGAGAGCGCTCACTTTCCTCATTGCCCTCGCGCTTCCCGCAGCCGCCACCAATGTGGTCTTCATCATGGCCGACGACCTCGGCTACATGGATGTCGGTTTCAACAATCCCGCCTCGTTTTACGAGACACCGGCGCTAGACGGACTGGCGAAACAGGGCATGCGCTTTACCGCCGGCTACGCCGCCTGCCCGGTTTGTTCGCCCACCCGCTCGTCCATTCTCACCGGCCAATACCCGGCGCGAACGCGCAACACGGACTATTTCGGCGCACCGAACGAATTCGAGGAAATCCCGGGAAAATCCTCCGATTCAACATCAGGAAACCTCGGAAATCACAAGACTCGCCCGCTTCTTCCCGCTCCCTATCACGGCCGTCTCGCCGCCTCCCACACCACCCTGGCGGAGGCTCTCAGGGCCAGAGGCTACGCCACCATGCACGCCGGGAAATGGCATCTCGGCCCCAAAGGATCATGGCCGGAGGATCACGGATTCGACGTCAACATCGGCGGCAACGAGCGTGGCGGCCCCTACGGCGGCAAACGCTATTTCTCGCCCTACGGAAACCCGACTCTCCCCGATGGCCCCGACGGTCAGCACCTTCCCGACCGTCTCGCATCCGAAGTCTCGAAATTCATCGCCGCCCACAAGGACCAGCCGTTTTTCGTCTATCTTCCCTTCTATTCGGTGCACACCCCGCTGATGGGTCGCCCGGACCTCGTTAAAAAATACGAGGCGAAGCGGAAGAGGCTCGGTCTCAAGGCCGCCTTCAAGCCCGAACCACCGCGCGAGAATCGCGCGGTGCAGGAACACGCGGTCTACGCCGCCATGGTCGAGGCCATGGACGAGGCCGTCGCCAGGGTGCTCAAGGCCATCGACGATCATGGCCTGACGGACGACACCATCGTCATCTTTTTCTCAGACAACGGCGGCCTCTCCACCTCCGAAGGATCGCCCACCAGCAATCTCCCCTACCGCGCCGGCAAGGGCTGGATGTATGAGGGCGGCATCCGCGAGCCGTTGTTAGTGCGCTGGCCGAAAACCGTGAAACCCGGCAGCACCTGTGAGGTCCCCGTCACTTCCACCGATTTCTATCCGACGCTGCTGGAAGCCTGCGGCCTCGATCCCCTGCCCGCCCAACACAAGGACGGCGTCAGTTTCCTGAGTCTCCTGAAAAATCCGGCTGCCGGGCACGCACGCGCACCGCTTTTCTGGCACTACCCGCACTGGGGAAACCAGGGCGGCATCCCTTCCGCCGCCGTCCGCGATGGCGATTGGAAACTCATCGAGTTCTATTGGAAAAAAGGACTCGAACTCTACAACCTCGCCCAAGATCCCGCGGAACAACACAACCTCGCCGCCGGGAATCCCGCAAAAGTCGCCGAACTCAAAACCAAACTCGACGCCTTCCGCAAAGACACCGATGCCCTCATGCCCACACCGAACCCGGACGCCGAAGAGCCGTTTGAAAAGTGGTGAATGCGTTTCGTCCTCAGCCGCAACCATGCAGTGGAAAGATGGCATCCACCCCAAGGCCGTCGGGAGTTCATGCTGCGCCACCACGGACGACGAACCACGCCGCAGGAGGCAAGCTTGCACTCCGACCATCCAATCCCCGCGCCACACCATTTCTTCCACACACCTTACACACCCTGTCACTCTGCTGCATGGTTGCGGCTCAGGCCTCGCCGAGAAACTCGGCCGCCCGGGATTCCGACCAGTATTCGCCATGATCTCCGGAGGTCGGAAAGCCCACGTGGCCGCCCGTATCAGGAACCTCAAAGTGGACGCACTCGCTCGCCGCCGCCTCTTCCCGCGGATAGCAGCCCGGCCCGAGAAACGGATCGTTCGCCGCATTGATTAGCAAGGTCGGCAAGGCGATCCGGTGCAGGAATTGTCGGCAACTGTTGCGCTCCCAATAGTCCGCCGCATCGCGGAAACCATGAAGCGGCGCGGTGAAGCGATCATCAAACTCCCGGAACGTGCGGATGCGGCCGAGGCCCGATGAATCGAGTTCGGCCGGAAAGATCCGGGATTTCGCCCGGACTTTCGCCCGCATCGCCCGCAGGAATCGCTCCATGTAGAGCCGGTTGGATGGAAGTGCGAGTTGCCGCGACGAACAGGCCAGATCGCAGGGCACCGAGAACACGGCCGCCCGGCGCAAGCTCTGCGGAAGCTCCGCAGGTGCCTCGCCGAGGAATTTCAACGTGAGATTTCCCCCGAGGCTGAAGCCAATCAGATCGATCGATCCGGCGGGATGGTTTTTCAGGGCATGACCAACGACGGCATGCAAATCCTCCGTCGCGCCGCTGTGATACATGCGCAGCAGGCGGTTCGGCTCACCGCCACAGCCGCGGAAATTCCAAGCGAGCACATCCCAGCCGCGCCGGACCAGCGCGGCGGCCATGCCCTGCATGTAGTCGGTCCGGGCATCGGCTTCAAGGCCGTGGGAAAGAATCGCCAGTTGCGGGCGGCCGTGATCCGTCCATTCCAGATCGAGGAAATCGCCGTCCGGCAGTTCCAGCCGCTCGGTGCGCGTGGTGACACGCGCCACCCGCCGGAACAGCGCCGGGTAGATGGTTTGCAGGTGTCCGCCGGGCAGCCAGGATGGCGCGCGGTAGCTCGAGGTGCGGATCAATGGCATGAAATCCCGTCCATGAGCTATCGCTTGGCTTCCAGGCGGATTTTACGGAAATGAATCTCCGCTCCCTCGGACTGCAAGCCGATCGGGCCGGCCAGCACGTCCAGGCCGGTCACTTGATTGACGAGTTCGCCATTGACCTTGAGTTCCAGATTTCCGCCGGAAACCGCGATTTCGTATTGGTTCCACTCACCGGGCGGCTTTTCGGCGGCTTTGATTTTTTTGAAGCCTCTGAAGTCGCCGAGCGCCTCGTGCCCCTTGACCTCGTGCAGCCTCTCCACCGGGCCTTCGACATTGGCACCGAAGAAGCCCCAGACATCGCCAGCGTTCTGGTGTTTGAGCTGGGCCTCCACGCATTTCGGCATGAAGGTCGCGGGTTCGCCGGCGATGCGGAGCAGCACGCCGCTGTTTCCCGGTTCGCCCCCGGGTGCCCAACGCCATTCGAGGCTCAACGTGAAGTCCTGATAGGAGGATTCGGTGAACAAATATCCGTTCGGCTTGCCGGTGCAGACCAGCACGCCGTCCTTCACGCTCCAGACGTCCTCCCTCTTCACGCCCTCGCCCACCAGCACGTGGGACCAGCCATCGAGATTGGTGCCGTTGAAGAGCTCGGTGTGCGAACTCACGGCGGCGGCGGGCGGTTTCGAGCAGGATGCAAGCAGCATTCCGGCGACAGTGATGGCTGGTAGGATGGGGATTCTCATGGTTCAGTGGTCGTTTCCGCGACATTGGTAGCAGAATCGCGGATGATGAGGAAGGGCGGAGTGCGCCCGCGCGCGCCAAGGGGCTTGGATTTCACCATGCGGGAGCTGCCCGTTGATTTGAAGGTGATTTCACTCCAGGCACGGCTCTTCAAAAATCCGAATTGTTTTTTGAATCCAATTCGGCGGCCGCGGCGAACTCCATCATGCAACCGGTGATCCCGTTGATCTCCCGGATGCCGCAACAACAGACAACCAACCAAACCGAAATCATGAAACCATTGCTCAAATCGCTTGCCTGCATGCTCAGCCTCGCCGCGCTCTCCGCCGGATCTCTCTCCGCCGGTGAAAAGAAAGACATCGTTGATACCGCGGTCGCCGCAGGTTCATTCAAGACCCTGGCCGCCGCACTCGGTGCCGCCGGACTGGTGGACACCTTGAAGGGTGAAGGACCCTTCACCGTCTTCGCCCCCACCGACGAGGCCTTCGCCAAGCTCCCGGCTGGCACGGTGGAAGAACTGCTCAAGCCGGAAAACAAGGCCAAGCTGACCGACATCCTGACCTACCATGTCGTCGCCGGCAACGTGCCCTCCGATGCGGCGATGAAGCTCAGCACCGCCACTGCCCTCAACAAGAAGGCGATCAAACTGCAGGTGAAAGACGGAGCGCTCTATCTGAACGACTCCAAGGTGACCGCCGCCGACGTGAAGTGCTCCAATGGCGTGATCCACATCATTGACGCCGTCCTGCTGCCACCGGCTGACAAGAAATAAGTCGTGATTCCCGCATCACTCCCGATGAGGAGAGATCTTACATTGCCCCGATCCCACGCCATTGCGGTGCGGGATCGGGGACTTGCATCCAGGCCGGACGCCCTCCGGTCTTCATGGATCATGAAACGCGGCAGTGGTGCGATGGCCGCGCCCGCCTGTGCCCGGAAGATGCGGCAAGGAAACTTTGGACAAAGTGCCATTCCTGAATATGGTGCCCCCCGATCCGTGAACATGCAGGATGCCACCAGCCAGGAACCCATCCTCCCGCGCCTCGCGGCGGGTGAGCCGCGTGCCATGAACGAGTGCATCACCCGCCATGGCGGACTCGTCTGGGGAATTGTCCGGCGCTCGGTCAAGGACAGCACTGCAGCCGAGGACCTGGTGCAGGAGGTTTTCACCGAGATTTGGAAAAAAGCGGCATTCTACGATCCGGCGGTCGCTTCCGAGCCCACCTTCATCGCACTGGTCGCACGCAGGCGTGCGATTGACTTCCTCCGCCGTCAAGGGCGCCAACCGGACTTCGAACCGCTGGAAGCCGCTGGCTCGATCCCCGCATCCACCGCGCCGGCATCCTCTCTGAACTGCGATCCGGAAGCGGTGAAATCCTCGGTCGCCAGACTCCCCGAGGACACCAGGCACCTGTTCCGCCTGTTCTTTGATGATGGTTTCACCCATCCCGAAATCGCCGAAAAAACCGGGTTGCCGATCGGAACCGTCAAGACCCGCCTGCGGCGCGGTCTCATCACGCTGCGCGAGCAACTCCGCCGCGCGGGAATCTCCAACATTCAACCGGCATCATGACTCCCTCCGATCTCAAGATCCGTTTTGACGAGCTCTGCGCCGGCCGCGCCCTGGGCGATCTCAGCGTGGAGGAGGAGCGCGAACTCGCGGTTCTTTGTGATGAACTCGGTCTCGCTCCGGATGCCGCCTTCGAGCTGTTAGCCGCCGCCATCGATGCCGGGGCGCGGCAGGATTCCGCCACAATTCTGCCCGTGCATCTTGCCCAGCGCCTTCATCAATGGGCGGATCAAACCGCCGAAACACCCGCCGCGAAGGTCATCCACCCGCGGGTTCCCACTTGGAAAACCATCGCCCGCAATCCGGTGGGCGGATGGTTGGCCGCGGCCGCGATGTTGATCTTTGCGCTGCTACTCACTCGCGAAAAACCGCCGCTGCCCCCGGCTCAGGCGGAGATCCGCCTGCGTGCCGAAGCAGCCGATTTGATCGAGCGGAAATTCGAAGGACTCGGCGATTTCAAACAAGCCGCCGGCAGCGTGATCTGGAGCGATCAATTGCAGCAAGGCTACATGACCCTCAAGGGCATTCCCGTCAACGACCCGAGCCAGGCGCAGTATCAACTCTGGATCGTCGATCCGGCGCGCGATCCGGATTCACCCGTTGATGGCGGCGTCTTTGACATTCCCACCGACGGTTCCCCCGTGGTCGTTCCAATTGCCGCGAAGCTCGCGCTCAACAAACCGCAGGCCTTCGTCATCACCCTCGAACAACCCGGCGGCGTGGTGAAATCAAAGCAGGAAAAAGTCGTTGCCCTCGCCAAGAGCTGAGTAAACCGCGTCTCATTGCAAGCCTGCGGCAATGTCCCCGGCAAGGCGCGAAAGCAAGCGGGACTGCGCGGCGACAAGCGGCTGATAGCCATCGGCCGCCAATGGCTCGCGGTCCACAAAGGTGCGGGACGCCTTGATCTGGCGCTCGGGCAGGGAATAGACGCGCCAACCGGCCTCGATCACTGCATGGCCATCGGCCGCGCCATGGAGTTGGCGGATGTCGAGCGTGACCTGATAGCGGATTCCCTCGTCGCCCTGCCAGGGGTAGGTGCGGACGTTGCCGGTATTCATCCGGCGGCCGAGGTTGGCGGCGGTGACACGGGTGATCGAGGCCGCCAGATCGCCAGCCCAGCGGTGGTTTTCCGCGATGCCCAACTGGTTTTCCGATTCGGCGATCACCACATTCGGCCGGTCGATGTATTCGGCAAGGGTCACCGGACCGACACCGATGCCCGTGCCTCCGCCGGAAGGTGCCGGACCATCGGCTGTTAGGACATAGAACGATCTCGATTGCGTGCCGCACGCGGCGAGCACGATGATGGTCAGCAGGGAAAGAAAACGCTGGATCATGGGATGGAAATTCTCAACGGGCACCGCGCGGAGCCTTGGGTTTGGGATTGCCCGAGGACTCGCGGCCGAAGAGCAGTGAGTTCGGTTTTTCATCAATGGTGGTCGTCATCGCCTTGAGTGATCGCAGCGACGCACGGAGTTCGTCGAGCGTGCGCAGCAAGTCGCCTTGCACGGCGCCGTCCGGGCCGACGCTGGCCACGGATTTCTGGAGTTCATCGAGCGACTTGCGCAAGTCCGCGGGCAAGCCGCGGAATTCGGGATCTTCGAGCGTCCTGCGCGCGGCGGCGGCAGTGGCTTCGATTTCCTTCAGCGTCGCGCGCGATTCCGCAATGGTGGTCTTCGCCTCTTCGGCCGCCGCCGCGATGTTCTCCATGGTTTCCTCGAGCGGCATCGCCTGCAACTTGTCAAGAATCGCGGTGAGCTTCGCCTCAAGCTGGGCGAAGCCTGAGGAAACCGTCGGGATCGTCGCGAAATCGCCGGATCTTCCCAGCTCGGCGGGATCGCTCTCCGGGTAATAGTCGAGATCCACGAATAAGGCACCCGTGATCAAACTGCCGGTCTTGAGGGCCGCCCGCAGACCGCTTGCAACCGCTTTCCTGACAAACTCCCCGTCGATCTCACCCTCGCCCGGCGTTTTTCCCGCACGCATCAAAAGCGGATCAATCTCGATGAGAACCGGCACCCGCGGGTCACCATGGCCGGGTGCCAAATCAAACGAAATGGTCACCACCCGCCCGATCGTGATGCCACGGAATTCCACCGGCGCACTGTCCGCGAGGCCGCGCACCGTCTGGTCAAACAACAGGAGGAACTTGAGCGTCGGATTGAAAGTCGATTTGCGGGCGGCGTCCTCGTCGCGGTAAAGCGTGAAGGTCATGCCGTCGGCAGCGGGTTTTCCGGGAGTTTCACCGAGTGTCACCCCGAAGGAGACACCGCCCGAAACCATCGCCTGAAACGAAGGCGTGCGCAGTTTGAAACCGTCGGCCCCGGCGCTGATGTCGATGCCGCTGGTGTTCCAGAAGCGCGTGTTTTCGGTGACCAGCGAGCTGTAGTCCTCGCCGATGAAGGCATTGTAGGTGACCCTCATGCCGTCCGCCTCGAGTTGGCGCCCCTCGATCCGCCCGACCTCGAATCCGCGGTGGTAAATCGGCGCTCCGATGGTGAGTGAGCCCGCCATCTCGGCGCTGAGGATCAGCCGGCGGCCGGGCACGTTACGGTTGGTGGCCGGTGGCGTTTCACGACCTCGGAAGAGCGAGTGCCTCTCCGCATCGGGAGGCCCGGGGTCAAGCTCGATGTAAGCACCAGTGATCAAGGTGCCCACGCCGGAAAACTCGGTGGCCGAGAGCCGCGGCTTGACCACCCAGAAGCGGGTGCCGCGGCGCAGGAGATGCTCCGAATCGGAATCCAATTCCAGATAGACCAGCACCGATTTCAAGTCTTCCGCCAGTTTCACATCCTTGACCACACCCACTCGCACCGAGCGGCAGCGGACCTCGGTGGTTCCGGCTGAAATACCGTCCGCGGTCTCGAAGCGGACGCGTGCCACCGGCCCCTGCGTGACGAAGTTCCGGTAGAGCAGCCAAGCGCCGATGAGCAGTGCGATGATCGGAACGACCCACACGATGTTCCAGCGCTGGGCGCGGCGGACCACGGGAGCAACAGCGGCTGGCGGACTTTGGTTTTCGCTCAAGATCAAGGATTCGTTGGATTCGGAGGCGTGGCACCGGGCATCTCGTCGAGCCGGTCCCACAGCAGGCGCGGGTCGAAGCGCATCGCCGCGAACATGGTAAGCACGACCACGGCGGCGAATGCAAGCGCTCCCGGCCCGGGAGTGATCGTCATGTAGTTGCCCAGTTGCACCAGCGAGACCAGGATTCCGACCACGAAAATATCGATCATCGACCAGCGGCCGAGCAATTCCGTGAACCAATAGATCCTGCCCAGGGCGGCTGGCGAGGGATGGACCCGGCCGGTCGCCGCCAGGCAGAGCCAACTCAGCGCCGCGATTTTGAGAAACGGAATCAAGATCGATGCCGTGAAAATCACGATTGCGATCGGATAGGCCCCGCTGCGCCAGAAGGTCATCATGCCGCCGATGATCGTGTTGTGCGTCACCTCTCCGATCTCCACCACCGTCATCACCGGCAGCAGGTGGGATGGAATGTAGAGCGCCGCCGCCGCCGCCATCAGCGCGATGGTGCCCTCGATGCTGGCCGGCTTGCGCAAGTGCAAATGCGTGCCGCAGCGCGGACAATGCTCCAGCGCCACCGGCGACACCTTGCCGCAGGTGTGGCAGCCCGCGAGGCCGCATTGGGCGGCTTTGAGAAACGGTGCGCTCATGGTTTGGCCACCTCCAGCCGGTCCCACAGTTCCTCGCGGTCGATCCCGGCCACCGCGCCCGCCATGCACAACATCACTCCGGCGAAGGCCCAGAAGCCGATGCCGAAATGCACGTCCGCCACCTTCGCCAGCTTCAGCAGGCTGACCAGCACGCCCAGCAGAAAAACCTCCACCATGTTCCACGGCTCGCTGCGATACATCCATTTGGCCGCATGGCAGGCTCCCGGCGCGGCACGCCCGAACATCAAGGGCAGGCAAACATAAATGATTCCCCCTGCCAGCATCAAGGGGGTGACGATGGTAAACAGGATGATCGTCGCGCCCAGTATCGGCGCATCCTCGTCCATCAGCGCGGTGGCCGCCCCCGTCAGCGTCAGATTCCTGCGCATGCCGGCGGCATCCATCGTCAGGAAGGGGAAAACGTGCACCAGCGCCATTAACAGCAGCGCCGCAAGTGAAAACGCCGAGGCCCGTGCCAGCGAGGCCGGCCGATTCTGATAGAGCAGCGCGCCGCAGCGGACGCAGCGCGCCGCCGTGCCTTCCTCGACCGGGAAGGACTGGTGCAGGGTGTCGCAAAAATGACAGGCTGAATAGTGCGCGCCACCCGGCGGTTTGGGCCAGGACAACATCGCCCTCCAGGCTCTGGTGAATCCTTTTTTCATGGGTTGCGCGGCGCGACCACTCGCTGCTCCAGTTCGCCGAGCCCCTCGACTCCGCACTCCACGAAATCCCCGGCTTGCAGGTAGCGCGGTGGGGACATGCCCATCGCCACGCCGCCAGGCGTGCCGGTGGCCACCACGTCGCCGGGCAGCAGGGTCATGAAACGGCTGATATAACTCACCAGCTGCCGCACGGAAAACATCATGTCACCCGTCCAGCTGTTCTGGCGCAGCTCGCCATTCACCGCGCACCACAGCCGCAGCTTCTGCGGATCGGCGATTTCATCGGCGGTGGTCAGCCACGGCCCCATCGGCGCGAAGCTGTCGGCGCTTTTGCCCTTGGTCCACTGGCCACCCATCTCCTTTTGAAACGCACGCTCGGAGAAGTCGCAGAACGCCGCGTATCCGGCCACGCATTCCAGTGCTTCGCGTTCTTCCACATAGGAGGCCGTCCGCCCGATCACCAACGCCAACTCCACCTCGTAATCGAGTTTTCTCGCACCGCGCGGCATGATCACGTCATCGAAGGGCCCGCTCCACGCGCTGGTCGCCTTCATGAAAAGCGCCGGTTCGGTGGGAATGCCCTCGCCCAATTCCCTGGCGTGATCGAGATAGTTCTTGCCCACGCAGACGAGTTTCGATGGCCGGTTCACCGGCGGGCCCAGCCGCACCCGGCGGTCCACCTCGCCGCCGCCCGGGCAGCCATCCGCC
>JBGSUP010000197.1:0-7655 GCA_041753485.1 Akkermansiaceae bacterium | reverse complement strand
GGCTGGGAAAATACAATCCCGCGGATGCCGGCGACCCGTCGCAGGCGGCGGCGGCGGATCCCCTCGACCCGGCACTCGAAGCCCGTGGCCTGAAGCGGGCCGGCTTTGCATTTCTCGCCGTGCTGGTGGTCGCACTGCTCGCCACGCTGCCGCCCGGCGCGCCGCTGCGCGATCCCGAAACCGGTTCGATCATCGGCCAGACTCCGTTCATGAGCAGTCTGCTGTTCATTGTGATGCTCTGTTTCTTCATCCCCGGAGTGGCCTATGGCACGGCGACCGGCGCGTATAAGAACGCGAATGATGTGATCGCTGCCGTGGTGAAGACTTTCTCGGGACTGGCCGGGATGATTTTCATGCTGCTGATGATCGCCCAGTTCATCGCCTACTTCAATTACACCAACATGCCCAGCGTCATCGCCACGGCGCTGGCCGGCTGGCTCGGGCAGGCGGGCATCCCCGCGATTCCACTGCTGATCGGCTTCATCCTGGTGATTCTGGTGCTGGATTTCATCATCCCCGGGGCGCTGGCGAAATGGGCGATTTTCGCGCCGATTTTCGTGCCCCTGTTTGTGAGTCTGGGGGTTCCGGCGCAGACCGTGTTCGCGGCCTATCGGGTCGGTGATTCACCGGCCAACACCCTCACTCCGCTGCTGGTGTATTTCCCGGTGATCGTCACCTTCGCCCAGCGCTATCAGAAGAGCGCCGGGGTGGGATCGGTGGTGGCGCTGATGCTGCCGGTGGCCGTCGTGGTGGGGATCGCATGGATCCTGCTGCTGGTCGCATGGTTCGCACTCGGCATCCCGCTCGGCCCCGGCTACCCGGTGCGCCTGTAAGAGGCTGTCTGAAAATGGCAGGGACCGTCTCTCCGAGCGGTCCGGCGAATGGCAAGAGAACGCAATCGCCCATGAAAATGCTTAAAAATCAAATCATGGCATATCGTTCACACCTCACTCTCGCGGACCGCCCGGAGGATCGGTCCCTGCCTTCGACAATATTCAGACAGCCTCTGAGTCCGGGAGCATCTATCCTGAAACATCGATGACCTCCCCAATCCCGGGATCCACCAAACGCCCGTGGCTGCCGATGGTTGCCATCGCGTTCGGACAGGCGCAGATGTCATGGAATGTCAGCGCGCTGCCGGTTTCCGTGGGCGGAATCGTCGAGACCTTCGGCGTGGCACCCACGATGGTGAGCACGGCGATCGTGTTGTATTCGCTCGCGGTGGCGGGATTCATCATGGCCGGGGCGCGCCTGGGAAGGCGCTTCGGAGCCGGCTTGGTTTTCCGGCTTGGTACCGGTGTTTTCCTGCTGGCGATGCTGACGATGGCGCTGAGCCCAAGCGTTGCAGTGATGATGGCCGCCCAGTTGGCTGGCGGGCTCGCCGCCGCGGCCGTCGTCCCCATGCTGGTCGTCCTGATCGCCTTGCATTACGAGGGACGCCAGCGGGCTCAGGCGTTTGGCTGGCTTGGTGGCATCGCGGCGATGGCGGTTGCGGCCGGGTTTCTCATCGGGGGGGCGGTGGGCACTTACTACAGCTGGCGCTGGACCTTCGGACTTGCCTTGCCTCTCTCCGCCGCGGCGCTGGTGCTGAGCACCCGCTTTGACAGAACGCGTGGCGATCCCACGATCCGGGTGGATAAGGGCGGGCTGGTGCTGACAATCGCAGCCACGATCTGCGTCGCGATGGGTTTCAACTCCAGCGCGCGATGGGGGATTCTGGAGGCGACTTCCCATGCGCCGTTTTCGCTGGCGGGTTTCTCCCCCTCCCTGTTGCTGATCGCCGCCGGGCTGGCTCTGTTCTTCTGGTTTTTCAAGCATACAGCATCGAGGGAGGCAAAAACTTTGCCGGTTCTCGTCTCGCTGGAAGTTTTCCGGCAACGCGGGCAAAAGCCGGCCTTGCTTTCACTTCATGCCACGGAATTGGCGGGTAGCGCGATGCTGTTTCTGGTGCCGCTCTACATCCAGGTCGTTCAAGGCCGCAGCGGCCTTCAAACATCCGCCGCGATGGCTCCCTATCAGCTTGCGGTCTTTGCGGCGGCTGTTTTGGTCGTCGCTCTCTATGCGCGATTTTCGCCGCGGGGACTCGCTTCGGCGGGTTTCCTCCTGATGGCCGCCGGACTGGCCATACTTGCCCTGGCCATGCGCAATGTCTGGGGTGACTTCGCCGTCGTGGCCGCGCTGCTGGTGGGCGGTGCCGGGCAAGGTGCCCTCATGAGCGTTCTAACCAACACGTTGGTCAATGGCACTCCGGCAGCCCATACTGCATATGCGGGTGCCATGCGCGGCGCGGTCATCAACCTCTCTGCCGGCGTCGGCACCGCGCTGGCCGCCGCGATTTCGGTGGCCTTCCTGGCGTCCGGGATCGACCGCAAGCTCGATGGCCACCCGCTCGCGCAAACCGAATTCATCAACCGTCTCGACCTCACCGAGGTTCGCTTCATCTCGAACGATGAGTTGACCGAGGTTGCCGAACGACTCGGCGCATCACCTGATGAGGCCGCGGATGCGGCGATGATCAACGAGGCCGCCCGTCTGAAGGCGCTGAAGTATTCGTTTTTCTCCCTCTCGCTGATCGCAATCCTTCCGATCGCGGCCGCGTTTTTCCTGCCTCGCGAATCCAAAGCGGCAGTTGCGCCGACCACCGGCCCTACCTGAACTCTCCGGCCTTTAACCCCAAACAATATCCATCCGCACAACCACCATGGAAATCGGAAGCTTCGCCACGTTCAACATCGCCATCCTCGTTCTCGCACTCGGGAAAGTCCTGAATGCCAGGATCAGGTTGCTGCGTGAATTCAATATCCCCGAGCCGGTTTCCAGCGGCTTGCTGGTCTGTGTGCTCATCGCCATCTGGCATGCGGTGACCAAGACCGAAATCCGTTTCGATCTGGCGGTGCGCGATTTCCTGTTGCTCTACTTTTTCGCCGGGATCGGGTTGAACTCGGACCTGAAAACCCTCATCTCCGGAGGCCGACCGTTGATCACGCTGGTGGTGTTGTTCGCGCTGTTCATGATCCTGCAGAACGGCGTCGGTGTCCTGGTCGCCTCCCTGGTCGGGCTGGACACGGTCGTCGGACTGCTGGGGGGGACGGTATCCCTCGTGGGCGGCCATGGCACTACGATCGCCTGGGCCCCCACCTTCATCAATGAACAGGGGATTCCCAACGCCAAGGAAATCGGGATCGCATGCGCGACCTGCGGGCTCGTGCTCGCGTCGCTGGCCGGGGGGCCGACCGCCCGTTTTCTGATCAGCCGTTACCGGTTGGAACCCAAGGTGATCGAGCAACCGGATGTGGGAACCATCCATGGTGACTCGCCCAGACAGGAGATGAAATACTTCGACCTGTTGCTGACCCTGTTCTGGCTGAACATGAGCCTGGCGCTCGGCCAGTCTCTCAAATACCTGCTCGGACGTGCGGGAATCGATCTGCCGCTCTTTGTCTGCTGTCTCTTCGCCGCGATCATCTTCACCAACACGGTCCCGAGAATTTTCCCGAAGTTGAAATGGCCCGCCGGAGACCGCCCTCTGGCATTGGTGTCCGAGGTCTCCCTAGGCGTGTTCCTTGCGATGTCTCTGATGAGTCTGCAGTTGTGGACCATCTTCGCCTTGGCCGGCCCGATTCTTGCCATGCTCGCCGCGCAGACCGTGTTGGCCGTGGCTTTTACCATTTTCCTGATCTTCCGGTTCATGGGCCGCGATTATGATGCCGCGGTGATCAGTTCCGGGTTTGTCGGCATCGGGCTCGGGGCCACCCCCACCGCCATGGCCAACATGACCGCCGTGACTCAAAAATACGGGAATGCGCACAAAGCCTTCATCATCGTGCCCTTGGTCTCCGGCTTTTTCGTGGACATCGCGAACGCGATCATCATCCGCCAATACCTCGCCATCTTCGGCGCTTCCTGAGCACGCCTTGGGGGAGAGCGAGAATGCGCGCGTTCCTGGCGGAACACATTGAATCATCCCAAACAAATCACCCCAGTCCATGTCAGAGATCCCCACCCCTTTCGTCTCAAGCGGGACACTCCCGCCCCAGGAATTCGTCCAACAATCCATCGAGGAGGCGCACCGCCGCTACCGTGGAAACCGCGAGGGAGAAACCTCCCGGGTCTATCCGGCATTGGCCCGTGTCGATCCGGATCAATTCGGCATCTGTGTCGTCGGCGTCTCGGGGAATGTCTATTCCGTGGGCGACTGCGATGTCGGGTTTACCATCATGAGCGTGTCCAAACCATTCGTTTTCGCATTGATCTGCGAACTCATTGGCGTCGCTGAGGCGCGCGCGAAACTCGGTGCGAACGCGACCGGTTATCCCTTCAACTCCCTGGTCGGCATCGAACGCCAGCCCGACGGCATCACCAACCCGATGGTCAATTCCGGTGCAATCGCCACCACCAGTCTCGCCCCCGGGAACAACCACGCGGAAAAATGGAAATTCCTCCACGACGGACTCTCCCGCTTCGCCGGACGCGAACTGCCGGTGAACGGGGAAATTCTCGAATGCGCTCTGGACACCAATTTCCGCAACCGGGGCATCGCGCGCATACTCCAGAGTTATGGCAGCATCTACTCCGATCCCGACGAAGCGGTCGAGCTCTACACCCGCCAATGCTCGCTCAATGTCACCGCGCGTGACATCGCGGTGATGGCCGCAACCCTCGCCGACGGCGGACTCAATCCGGTGACCAAACAACAGGTGATCGACGCCTCGGTCTGCCACTACGTGCTCGCCATCATGGCTACCGCCGGATTTTATGAAACCTCCGGCGACTGGCTCTACGACATCGGACTGCCTGGCAAAAGCGGCATCGGCGGAGGCATCCTCGCCGTCTCCCCCGGCAAGGGCGGTCTCGGCACCTACAGCCCGCGCCTCGACGCCGTCGGCAACAGCGTCAAAGGCCAGCTCGCCGCCAAATTCCTCTCCCAAAAACTCGGCATGGATCTATTCGCATCCAAATCACACCCATGACGTGAACCGCAACCAAGGGAGAGGCCATCAATTCAATAACCAACGCCGGTATCCGCCGCCACGGCGGTGGCGATGGGAAAAGTTTAAAGAGCCAGGCTTTTTAACAATCCTGAACGACGCGCTGTCCCCGGATGATGCTGGGGAATACGATTCAAAAGGCCTGAAAGGATCGGATCCGCGGAAACTGGCCCTGGCGGAGCTCCTCTGGAAAAGGACGACAGTTTCGCAGGAGTGGATCGCGGAAAAACTCTCAATGCGCAGCGCGGCGAACGTGAGCCAGCAACTGCGCCGCTTCGATCGGGTAAAAAACAATCCAAGCTGTCACCTGAAATGCGGGGGTTTCTCAAGGATGCTTGGGATTCGACGAGGTGATGGCAGTTTGTCAGAATTTGCACACTGACCCCAGTTTCCAATTCATCTACTGGCCAGCGTTTGTGCGCTTGTAGGAGCCGGGCTTGCGGGGAAGGCGCAGTTGGTTCCGGCGCGCCCGCACTCTGGCGGGGGTGATTGACAGCAAGGCGGCGACCTCCATTTCGGTATGGCTGGCGATGAGGGCGTCTTCCTCTTTGGTCCAAACGTGCTGCTTCGGTGCCCGGACAAAACGTGGAATCCCCTGCGCGACGCGCTTTACCCCCACGCACGAGCGGTTGATCCCCAGTTTTTTGGCGAGGTCGGCATCCGTCATGGTGCCAAGCAGGGCCATCTCCTCGGGAGTCCACTCGCGGGCGGCGGGATGCTTTGCCTCGAGCCTCGGAATGCCGAGCGACTCACGCTTGGCTCTGGCTTCACGCGAGTGGATTTTCAAATGAGAGGCGATGATGGAATCCGAGACCTTGCCAAGCTTGGAAAGCATCTCCGGTGTCCAGATCTGCTCTTCGGTGCGTGGAACATGGCCACCATTGACGGTGCCTGAACCCCTCTGCCGTGGAATTCCGAGTTTGGCGCGTTTCAGTCTCACGACGCGGGTGGTCACCCCTAGCCGGATTGCGAGCCGGGCATCGGAATCGACTCCCAGCAACGCATCCTCCTCCGGCAGCCACACGTGGAGTGCGAGCGGTTTCACATATCTGGCAATACCAAGGCGTTGGCGTTCCTTTTCCACCTGGACCTCAGACGTTCCAATGATTCCCGCCACTGCCGCATCCGTTGTGGTGCCCAGCAATTTCCGCTCCGCCTTCGTCCAGACATGCTTGCGTCGTTCCGGGCTGACGAACCGGGGAATGCCGCGCAATTCACGCTGCGCTCGAATCTCAGCCGTTGACAGCTTGAGGAGCTGCGCAAGCAAATAGTCGGGCATCTTGCCGAGTCGCTTGAGGTTTGCGGATTTCACAGCGGCCAGATCAAGGGAACCAGGAAGATGGCGACGATGAAAAACCACAGCATCAGTGGCAGGCCGAGTTTCCAGTAGTCGCCGAACTTGTAGCCGGCGGGACCCATGACCATCAGGTTGACCGGCGTGGCCACGGGCGTGAGGAACGCGGCGGCGGCGGCGATGCTGATTGCCATGAGGATCGGCTTGGGCGAGACGCTCATGTCCGTTGCAACCGCAACGCCGATGGGAATGATGATCAGGGCGGTGGCGGTGTTGCTGATCAGTTGGCCGAGAATTGCTGTCAGCACGAACAGGCCGGCGATGAGGGCGACGGGGCCTAGGGCGCCAACGGTTGAGACGAGTTGGTCGGCCAGCAGCCCGGCCGCGCCCGTTTTGCTCATGGCCACCGAGAGCGGCAACATCGCACCCACCATGATCACCGTCGTCCAGTTGACCGCGCGGGAGCACTGCTCAACGGAAAGCACCCGCGCGATAACCATCGCGCAGGCACCCATCAGGCCGACGATGGCGGTTGGTAGCGCTCCCGTGGCAAGCAGAGCCACCGTGACCAGAAGAATGGCGATCGCCGCCTTCGCGCCACCGCCGAGAGGCACGGCCTGACGCCGCACCAGATCCGGCGAATCAACCACCAGCACCTCGGGCGAGGCCAGATGACGGTCGAGCGCCTTCCATGTGCCCTGCAATAGCAGCACGTCACCGGCCTGTAATTCGACGCCACCGGGCGGCACCTGCTCGTTGCCGCGGTGGATGGTCAATGCGATGAGGTCACCGCTGGGCGTCGTCATGCCCGGGAACATCCGCTGGCCGATCAGCGGCGAGCGTGGCGGAATCACCACTTCGGCGAGGCCGGTGTCCCGGTTGATCAGCGCCTCATCGGCCCCCTCCTCCTGCGAGACGGCGGATAGCGCGGCATCGGCGGCCAGCTTGGCCAGGGCATCCGCGCTGCCATCGAGGACGAGGATGTCCCCGGCCTGTAGCGGCTGGGCATTCGCTTCGAACGGCCGGCCATCCCGGATTTTCCCAATCAGCTTGAGATCGGCAAGTCCGGCCAGGTCGAGGTCGCCCGCCTGGCGGCCGATCCATGGCGAATCATCCCGGACGCGCATCCGGGTTGAGCCCGGCCAGAACCGGTATTGCTCGACGAGCGTGCGGGCGTGGGTGGAAAGGTCCGACGGCAGCGACTCGCCCGAGCGTTCCGGCAGCAGGCGTTTGCCGAAGAGCATGATGATGGCCACCGTGCCCAGCAGCAGCGGCACGCCCGCCAGGGCGAACTCGAAAAACCCGAAGGTCCCGGAGCCGGCGTCCCTGGATGCCTCCGAGATCAGCACGTTGACCGGCGTGCCCGTGAGCGT
>JBGSUP010000196.1:0-5093 GCA_041753485.1 Akkermansiaceae bacterium | reverse complement strand
GAGCCCCTGTTCCGCAGTGAGGTTTCAGCAAGCGGAAGCACCGGACACCTCGGCAGCGGCCTCGCGCTGAGTCTGGATGCCGCCCATGCCATGGGCGGCACCCTCAAAGCCCGCAAGACGCCGGACGGCTGGATCGAGATCACCTTCGGATTGCCCGCCGCACCACTATGAACTGGATCCACTGGTCACTCCTGTCCGCCCTGTTCGCCGCGTTGACCGCAATCCTCGCGAAAGCCGGCGTGGCCGGTGTTAATCCGAACCTCGCCACCGCCATCCGCACCACCGTGGTGCTGGTCTTCACCTGGGGTATCGCCATGGCCACGACCCAACCCGCGGCCATGCTCGGGTTTCCCCGCAAGGCCTGGCTGTTCCTGATGCTCTCCGGCATCGCCACGGGGCTCTCGTGGCTGTGCTATTTCCGCGCTCTTCAACTCGGCGAGGCGTCACGGGTCGCCCCGGTGGACAAGCTGAGCGTGATTTTCACCATCTTGCTCGCCGCCTTGTTCCTGAGGGAAAAACTGACGCCGCAGCACCTGATCGGCGGAGCCCTCATTGCCGTCGGCGCGGTGGTGATCGCATGGAGGAACTGATAGGCTGAAAAAAATCCGGCGCTCTCACCGGATTCTCATGTTGGGCCTGCTATCCCGTGGATGCACCGCCCGCCGGGCGCTGTGCGAAACAGCCCATCGCCCATGAAGCGCCGAATCCTATACTCATACCCAGTCCGCCTCGTTTTCCTGGTGGCGGCGGGTGCCATGGCGCTTGTGATCATCCGGGCTCGATCCCTGTTTGAACCTCCCTCGGGGCTCCGCTGCCGCGGGAACTGACATCTCATCCACTTTCCATACCATGCATCATCGATTTCATTCCACTCCCGCCCGCTTCGGGTTCATCGCGTTCGTTTTGTTTTTCACGGTGTCCGTGTTGTCGCGGCTGGTGCTCACGCTCGGTTCCCTGCGCCATCTCACATGGGACCTGTCGCTGCCCGGTGCCTTCGCCACGGGTCTGTGCTTTGATGTCGCGAGTGCTCTTTTTGCAGCGGCACCGTGGGTCTTGTTGGGAGCAATTGTCCCGGCACGCCTGCTGAAATCCCCACCTGGAAAGGTGTTGGTGGCGGGACTTATGGCCATGTTCGTGGCCATTCTTATCTTTATCACCACCGCCGAGTGGTTCTTCTGGGACGAGTTCAGCGCGCGCTTCAACTTCATTGCCGTGGACTATCTCGTCTGGACGCAGGAAGTCTGGGGAAACATCGCGGAATCCTATCCGATGATTCCGATTTTCACAGGCATCGCCGCCATGGCGGGCGGCATCGTCTGGCTCATGCGGCGCATCGGCCTGCTCGATTGGGCGCACGCTGGCGACACCCCATGGCGGAGCCGTTGCGCGTGGCCGGTGGCCGGGTTGGCGGCTCCGGCGCTTGCCGTGATGTTCGTCAGCCAGCCGACGACACCCGAATTCACCAATGCCTACCATGGAGAACTGGCGAAAAACGGCTGCTGGTCGTTCTTCGCCGCGTTCAAGCAGATGGAGCTCAACTATGACAAATGGTATCTCACACTGCCCACAGAGCAGGCACTCAGCGAGGCAAAGACCCTGCTCACCACCCAACATGAAACGCCCGCCTCACTGGCAGTGAATGACCTCCGCCGCAGCATCCTCAGCGACGACACCGAACACCGCTGGAACGTCATCCTTGTCTGCATGGAAAGCATGAGCGCGGATTTCATGAGTTATCTTGGGAAAAATTCCGGACTCACACCCAACCTCGACCGCCTCGCACAAAACTCGGTGTTTTTCGAAAACCTCTACGCCACCGGCACCCGCACGGTGCGCGGCATGGAGGCACTCACCCTCGGACTGCCACCCACCCCCGGCCAGGCCATCATCTATCGGCCGGAAGGCACCGACCTTGTCACCAGCTTCAGCCCGTTTCTGGAACGCGGCTATGACTGCACGTTCTTCTACGGCGGTGACGGACGTTTCGATTTCATGGACCGCTACTTCTCCACCTCCGGCTGCCGCATCATGGATGTGAAGGCATGGAAACCCGGGGACGTCACGTTCAAGACCGCCTGGGGTGCCTGCGACGAGGATCTGTTCCATAAAACCATCGAGCAGGCCGATGCCAGCCACGCGGCAGGCAAGCCGTTCCATTACTTCTGCATGACCACCAGCAACCACCGGCCCTATGATTTCCCGGCGGGCAGGATCGACATGCCATCGCACAGCGGCCGCGCGGCTGCCGTGAAGTATGCCGACTGGGCAGTCGGCAACCTGATAGCCGAAGCCAGTCAGAAGCCCTGGTTCAAGGACACCCTGTTCGTTTTCAGTGCCGACCACTGTGCCAGCAGCGCGGGCAAGACCGAGCTCGATGTGACCAAATACCGGATCCCGGCGATGATCTACAATCCTGCGCTGGTGCCCGCCAGGAAGATGTCCGCCTTGTGCAGCCAGATCGATGTGATGCCCACCGTTTTCGGCCTGCTCCGCTGGAATTATGAAACCCTGGGATATGGACATGACCTCCTCGTCCCCGCCGCAGCAGAACTTCCCGGGCGTGCGTTTGTCAGCAACTATCAGAAACTCGGCCTGCTGCGCGACGGAGGCATCGCGATTCTCAAGCCGAACCGCCGGTTTTCCTCGCATGCCTGTGATCGCGTGACTGGCGATTTTTCAACACTTGCTCCGACGGTCTCGGATCAACTCGTGCATGATGCCACCGTGTTCTATCAGAGCGCATCGTGGTTGTTCGGCAGCGGCGGGCTGAAGAGTGCGATGCCTGACCCAGTCATCACCCAGCGCTGATCGTTCTGTGGAAACCCCGCTCTCGAATTCCATGGACCGGACACTGGGACCTTCGATCGCGATCCTGCTGGCGGTTCTCGGATTCTTTGAGGTCACCGGCATGGATCTGTGGGTTCAGGACCGCATGTATGACTTTACAAGCCACACTTGGCTCCTAGATGCGAAAGCCGGATTACCACGCCTGCTATTTTACACCGGCCCAAAAGGTCTCATCTGGTTCCTGGGACTCGGCTTGTTGGTGCTTGCACTGGCCCCCACCGGATGGCGTGAACGGCTGCCCTCTGGCAGTTTCAAGCGCCGGGATCTCTGGATCGTGGTCGGCACTCTCGTAATTGCGCCCTCGCTGATCGCGATGGCCAAGGTAACCACCAACGTCCATACCCCAGCCGAAATCCGTCGCTATGAAGGCTCCGCTCCCTATGTCAAAGTTTTCGAAGCTTACCCCGCAGGCGACCGTCCGTCCAAACGAGGCAGGGGTTTTCCCGCCGGGCATGCCAGCGGCGGATTCGCACTGATGGCCTTGGGGGGACTCGCCAGCACAAGCCGCCGCCGCCTCCTCGGCATCGGCTGCGGACTGGCCATGGGAACCTTGATGGGCTGCTACCAAATACTCAAGGGTGCCCACTACCTGAGTCACACGCTGGTAACCGCGCTTGTGTGCTGGGTCGTTTTCCTGGCACTTCGGCGGGTGGCGATGGTATGGCCGCAGTCATTCCGAAAATTCTCTTGATTTCCTTCCGGAAGATGGATGATTGCGACACATTTTCCATCTTCATGAAACCACAACTCATCAAAACCGCCGCCACCCTGCTTGCCACAACCACGTTGTCCATCGGCATCGCACTCGCCGCTCCCTACGCGGAGGGCTCCAAGGTGGAATCCTTCAGCGCCAAGGACCAGCATGAGCAGGCCTTTACGCTCAAACCCGCGGAAACGAAGTTCCTGCTGGTCAGCCACGACATGGAAACGGGCAAGAAGGCCAACGCCGCGCTCAATGCCCTGGGCAAGGATTATCTCGGGACGAAAAAAGCGGTTTACGTCGCCAACATCCACGGCATGCCCGGCATCGGCCGCATGTTCGCCATGCCGAAGATGAAGAAGTACGTGCATCGCATCATTCTCGGCGACGACGCGGCGCTGATTGCGAAGTTTCCCGAGCAGAAGGACAAGGTGACCGTTCTCAAGCTGAGCGACGGGACGGTGACGTCCGTGAGCTACTGGACTCCGGGACTTGAAAAACCCGACGAGGTCCTCAAGTAAGCGCCCTGGACGCTACAGGATCATTCCCGGCTCGTAGGCCGCCGCGGCGGGGTGAGCGGCCTCAAGCTGCTCCACCGCCGCGCAAAACGCCTTGATCTGGGACTTCGCCGCGCCGGATTCGCGATCACCGGCAGCAAGAATCGCATCCAGCGATTCACGGGACAGTCCGAGCCTCGCGTCTCCGGCGAGGCGTTCGACAAGATTGTTGCGCACGATTTTTCCGCATCGCAGGTCGTTCACGGTGGCCACGGCGTGCTCCTTGATCGCCTTGTGCGCCGTCTCGCGGCCGACACCGGCCTTCACCGCCTCCATCATGATGGTGGTGGTCATTAGAAACGGCAGGTAGTGCGCGGTCTCGGCGGCGATCACCGCTTCGTAGGCGTCCATCTGGTCGAGAATGGTTAGAAACGTCTCGAACATGCCATCGGCGGCGAAAAACGCGTCCGGCAGCATCACGCGGCGGACCACCGAGCAGGAGACATCGCCCTCGTTCCATTGATCGCCGGCAAGACCCGCGGCCATCGCGAGGTGGCCCTTGAGGATGACGTGGAAACCGTTCACACGCTCGCACGAGCGCGAGTTCATCTTGTGCGGCATGGCGCTGGAACCGGTCTGCCCCGGCGCAAAACCCTCACTCGCAGTTTCGTGGCCGGCCATCAGCCGCAGCGTCTTGCAGAATGAGGACGGCCCTGAGCACAAATCCGTGAGAGCGGCCACCACGCGGAAATCCAGCGAGCGCGGATAAACCTGGCCGACATTGGTCCAGACCGCCGGCATGCCGAGGTGGGCGACGACCCGTTGCTCCAACTCCGCCACCTTCTCGGCATCGCCCGCGAACAGGGAAAGCTGGTCCATCTGGGTGCCGACGGCCCCTTTCAGGCCGCGCACCGGATAGGTGGCGATCAGGTTTTCAAGCGCGGCGAGCGCTCCAAGCAACTCCTCGCCGAACATCGCCACGCGCTTGCCGAGCGTGGTCGGCTGCGCCGCCACATTGTGGGTGCGCGCTGTTAGAACAAGCTCGCTCC
>JBGSUP010000195.1:0-3896 GCA_041753485.1 Akkermansiaceae bacterium | reverse complement strand
CCGCAGGAGCTCCCTGAATCCCGTCAGTTGCCATGCTTGCTGCGGGTCGATCGCAGGCTGGCGGTGCCTGGATCCGGCTGCGGCAGGCCGGGCAGGGACCCACGACACCGGCGAGCCGGCTTGGCACGTTCAGCTTGATTCCACAAGCAGGGCAGAAGAATGAAATCGACTCGTTCGCCATCGGTTGTACGGAAATCTAGGCAGTGCCGGGGATGGCGTCAATCATGCCGAAATCGCGGGTTTGCGCATCCCCGGCGATTCGTTTTTGTTGAAAAGTGCGGCAGTATTGTAAAGGATTCGCGCCATGCAATTCCTTCGCCCCACTCCCGCTGCTCCTTTGTCCGCGGCCGTTTTCTTGGCATTGTTTTCGCTGGCGGATGCCAAACTCGATTCCGCCGCCGTCATCGGCGACATGCAGCGGGTGGCCGATTGGCAGTTGGCCAATCCATCGCAACACAAACTGCATGATTGGACACAGGCACCGTTTTTCCTCGGACTGTTCAATCTGCACCAGGTGACGGGTGAGGCCCGTTATCTCGACGCCTTGATGGATTTCGGACGCAAGATCAAGTTTGGCCCCGGGCCGCGGGTTACCCATGCCGATGACCACGCGGTCTTGCAGGCGTGGCTTGAAATCCATGAGTTGACGGGTGACAAGAAGCTGCGGCAGCCGGCAATCGGGCATTTTCCGAAAGTGCTCAAGGCGCTTGACGGAAAATCGGGTGCCTCCGCCGGTGGCGGATCCTTCACCTGGTGCTGGTGTGATGCCTTGTTCATGTCACCGCCGGTCTGGAACCACCTGACCCGGCTCACCGGCGACCCGAAGTATCTCGACTTCGCCGATCGCGAATGGTGGACAACCACCGATGTGCTCTATGATCCCGAAGCGTGTTTGTATTATCGGGATAACAATTTCTTCTACGCCCGGACGGCCAATGGCCGCAAGGTCTTCTGGTCGCGTGGCAACGGCTGGGTCATCGGCGGACTGGTGCATGTCCTGGACCGCTTGCCGGCGGATCATCCGTCGCGCTCGAAATACCTGGGCCTCTATCATGACATGATGCATGCCATCGTCAAATTGCAGGGCTCCGACGGACTGTGGCGGACGAGTTTGCTGGAACCGGAGGGCCCGGTCGGCGAGGCGAGTGGAAGCGCGTTTTTCACCTATGGCATCGCCTGGGGATTGAACCGCGGCTTGCTGCCCGAAAATGAGTTCCGCCCCGCCATGGAAAAGGCCTGGCTGGCGCTGCAGGACTGCATCCGGGAGGACGGCATGCCGGGTTTCGTGCAGCGCATTGGTGACCGTCCGGGAGAGGCCACCGCCGATGATACCGAGGTTTATGGCAGTGGTGCCATCCTGTTAGCCGGTGCCGAGATCGTTCGCATGCTCGATCCTGCAAAGCGCCGCAAGGGACTCGCGGACTTCACCGGAGTGAAACTGCCCGCACGCTATCTGCGGGAGACGCCGCGGGTGCGTGCGCGCTTCGTGCCGGAGCGCCTGGATGATTTCGCGTGGGAGAATGATCTCATCGCTTTCCGGGCCTATGGCCCCGCACTGCGGCCCGGGCCCGAGGACAGCGGCGTCGATGCCTGGCTCAAGCGCGTGCCCTATCCGGTGATGGACAAGTGGTATGTCGAGGACCGGACAAAACTGCCCTACGGCAATGTCGCCAAGAGTTATCATTCCGATCAGGGGGAGGGCAACGATGCCTACAAGACGGGGGATTCCCGCGGTTGCGGTGGGATTTCGCTGTGGATGGGCGGCACTTTGCACAACTCCAACACCTTTGTCGGGCACAAGATCCTGTCCGAAACTCCCGACAAGGCGGTCTTCGAGCTGCACTACGCAAGCCGGATGGCCGATGGCCGGGTGGCGCGCGAGGCGAAGCGCATCACCGTGCTGATGGGGAAACGCCTGTTCCAATCCGAGTCACGCTTCACCATTGATGGCAAGCCGGGCAGCTTCGAGGTGGCCATCGGCCTGTTTCCCCAAGCCGCGCAAACCAAGCCGGCCTTCAAGCAGCAGCAGGGCATCATGACCTTGTGGGAAACCCTGGAGGGCCAGGGACTCGGGACGGCGGTGGTGATCGATCCCGCGCGGGTGACCCGGATGATGGAGCACACCGATGCCAGGGGAACGAGGCAGGCGCTGGTTCTGGCGGCCACCGATGCCCGTGGCTACATCCGCTGGTATTCCGGCTACGGCTGGCAGGGACAAGGTGTCATCACCACGCCCGCGCAATGGCATGCCTATCTCACGGAGTTTGCCGCCGAGGTGGCCGGCAAGCCGTTTTCGGATCACTCGGCGGACCCCGAGTTTGTCGTGCCCGATCTGGCCGTGCCATGACGATCTAACGGTCCAGCAGCGCGAACTTCAGTTCCGCCTCGGAAACAACCTCGCCGTTCACCAGACAGCGGCAGCGCGTCTGGCCGATCGAGCCGCGCATTCTGATGATCTCCGTTTCGATGAAAAGCGTGTCGCCCGGCAGCACCGGCTTGCGCCACTTGACGTTGTCCGCACTCATGAAATAGCCGATTTTCCCCGTGTTTTCAGGCTTGCGCAGCATCAGCACCGAGGAAACCTGTGCCATCGCCTCAAGCTGGAGCACCCCGGGCATGATCGGGTGGCCTGGGAAGTGGCCCGGGAAATACGGCTCGTTGATGGTGACGTTCTTCACGCCCGTGCACTTGCTCTCGCTGAGGCAATCGACGATGCGGTCCACCATCAGGAACGGATAGCGGTGTGGCAGGATGCGCAGCACCTCCTTGATGTCCAGGACGCTTTCGCCATTGGGCAGGATCACCTCCGCGGGCACCATCGAGCGCATCCGCAGGTATTCCGCCTTGAGCTTGGCCGCCATCCTGGTGTTCGGGCCGTGGCCGGGCTTCACCGCGATCACATGGCCGAGAATGCGCACGCCGGAAAGCAGCAGGTCGCCGATGAGGTCCAGTGCCTTGTGCCGCGCGAACTCGTTGGTGAAACGCATCGGCTCCTTGGACATGGTTTCATTGCCGCGGATCACCACCGCGCTCTCGAGCGATCCGCCCTTGATCAGGCCCTTGTCCAACAGCGGCTTCACATCCTCGTAATAGACAAAAGTGCGGGCCGCGCAGATTTCCTTCTCGTAGGTTTCCGGAGTGATTTCGCTGGAAAAATACTGGGTGAAGCGTCCTTCCGGGCCGACATTGGTCACCGACACCTTGAAGGTCTTGCACGGAACGATGGTGATGATCGTGCCATCCGGAGTTTCCTGATGGATCGGCTCGCGGATCTCCCACACCCGGCGCGGCGCGGACTGGGGTATCACCCCCGCCTTCCTGATCATTTCCACAAACAGCCGCGAGGATCCGTCGCCGATCGGTGGCTCGTTGGCGTCCATCTCGATCAACGCATTGTCCACGCCCATCCCGGTGAGTGCCGAAATGACGTGCTCCACGGTGTGCACCTTCACCGAGCCCTCCGACAGCGTGGTGGCGCGCTCGACCGTCTGGACCTTGTCCACATCGGCATTGATGAATGGCTGGTCCGGCAAATCGATGCGCCGGAACTTGAATCCATGGTCCTCCGGAGCCGGTTTCAGGATCAGCGTGACCTTTTCTCCCGTGTGGAGCGAAGTGCCTTCGAGGGTGGCGGGACCGGCGAGAGTGTGTTGAACGGCAGCGGACATGGAGGCGCAGGTTTCCGTTTTACCGGCAGATGATCAAGCCGTAATGGATGCCGGGCCTGTTGGTGAAATTCCTTCTCAATTCGGCCAGAGGAAAAACAGCCGCTCGCTAGGGTTTCCAGAGCGTCACCAATCTCGAATTCCGGATTTTCCGGTCCTTGGTCGCCAGCGGGATTTTCAAAAATCTTGAGGTCGCCACGATCAAGCGGTCCGCAGGATCCCGATGGAAAC
>JBGSUP010000194.1:0-9791 GCA_041753485.1 Akkermansiaceae bacterium | reverse complement strand
GGAATCAGATCGTAGCGGCGCTTCAACTGGACGTCGATCTGCGCAAAGCTGTTGCGGTAGAGGTTCCGCGCAACGACGAGGCCGTTGTATTTGACGACGACAAACATCAGCACGAGGCCGACGACTACGGCCAAGGCAATGAGGATGGTGGTTGCGGTGATCATGAGACCCGCACTTTAGGGAAGAACGCGAAGCTGGCGATTCAAAAAAGCCTTTGTTTTAATCCGATACGGGTGCCCCCCGTTCATCATTCCCATCCGGCGTCCTCGAATTCCCCGGGCGGAGTGGTGATGCCTTTGGCGATCTCGGCGGGCAGGAAAATGAATTCGTCCTGGCGTTGTTTGGACGGGTCCATCCTGAAGCGCACCTGACGCCGCTCCGAGCGCGAGTCGGCGCGGATTGTCAGATCCACGGTGATTTCCAAAGGTCCGTCCTCGCGGGGTTTCACCACCAGCAGTCCGGGAATTTCATAAACCGCGCGGGTGACTCCGGGTTCCTTGCGCACGTCGCGGAACTCCACCCGCCTGCCAAGATGGCGGGTCGGATACCATTCGTCGCGGCGGGTGGTGCCGGTCCGAGTGTGGACGCGGTGAACGACCAACGACTCGTGCGATCCGGCGCGGCCGGTGGCTTCCAGTCTCCAGCGGAAAGGCCCGTCAAACGTGGCCACCGCCGCGCCCACCACCATGGCGCTGAAAGCATAACTGCCGCCATCCGTTCCCTCGGGCCGCACTTGCATGCGGATCGCGGCGTTGTTGACGACCACCTTGGACGAGGACGCCGTGTAGGTGTGCTTCGAGCCGATCAGGCTCATGCAGGAACTGGAAAGCATCAGCCCCGCCGCCAGAGCGGCCCTTGCCGGACCGCAGCCGCCGTGCGCAATGAGGGCGGTGATCGACGGGAATTTCATGACGGCGACAAGCGTGGTCGCACTCTCACTTCTGTGGAAGCTCGAATTCGCAACCATCCGCTTCAACCCATTGGCGTTTCCGCCCGGAACATCGGAATGCCTGTCGTCTAACAACAACCTGGAAAAAAGCGGCTGTTTCAAGCGCGGTGGCGCTCAAGATGGACGGCGACGCAATCGGTGTCCGGAAGAATCTGTTTTTCGAGGGTGACGGCAACGCTGGCGAGCGGGTGGCGGGTGAGCAGGAGATCGGCGGTTTCGAGGGCGAGCGTCTCGATGAGACGGCGCGGCCACGCGGCGGCGAGGGCTTGGATTTCGAGGGCCACGGCATGGTAGTCGATGGTGCGCGAAATGTCGTCGGCCAGTCCGGTGAATCCCTGGCCGGGCACCATGCGCACGGTTATCCACAGCGTTTGCGGGGTGGCGCGCTCCTCGTCCGGCACGCCGATGAGGCAACTCACACGGAGGCGGCGGATTTCGATGGTGTCAGGTGTCGGCATGCGGAAGCAGGTGGCGGTCGAGGCATTCCTCTAACAAAAACCGGGTTGGTTGGTTGAGGTCGAGATTCAGGGCGGCGGCGGGTTCCAGCCAGCGGAAATCCTCGGCCTCGTCGTTGAGCCGGACCTCGCCGCCGCACGAGCGGACGAGGTAGTTGAGCAGGATGAAATGCTCGGGCCGCATGAATTCGGGCGAGTCGATGCTGTCCTGCACCATGACGAAGCGGATGTCGTCGATCTCAAGCGCGGTTTCCTCGCGCAGCTCGCGGCGCAGCGCGTCGGTGGAGGCTTCGCCGCGACGGATCTTGCCGCCGGGGATGCCCCAGCGGTCGCTCCATTTGTGGGTCCGGATCATCAGCACGCGGTCGGCATCGTCGTGAATCAGCGCGCCGACGGTCGGAATCGGGCGGGCTTGGCGACGATTCAGCAATTCGCGCAAAACACCGAGATCCGGAACAGTCAAATCGGGCCGGACCCGGGCCAGGACTTCCGGGTGATTGTAGCCGGTGAGCACCGCGATCGAGGAAACACCGCCGTGGCGGGCGGTTTCGACATCGTGCGTCATGTCGCCGACGAAGGCGGTTTGCGCGGGGTCCAGACCGTGGGTTTCGAGAATCCGGTGGATGACCTCGCGTTTGTCGAGCACTCCGGAGTAGGTGGCTTCGAAAAGATCGCGCAGGCCGAACCCATTCATCTGGCGCTCGAAGGCAAGCGTGTCCATCGACGTGAGCACGAAGGTGCGGATGCCGAGCGCGGCGCACCATTCGAGTTTTTCCCGCGCATGGGGCAGCACGGTGACCGGGCTGACTGCTGCATCGAAAGCCGGGCGGAAATGCGCTTCCAACTCATCCAGCGACACCTGTGGCAGCAAGTCGGCATAAAACTCCCGGTATGGCAGTCGGAAGCGCCGCCGGAAACCTTCGCGGTCGAGCGGCGGAAGGTCGTATCTCCCCAAGACCACGTTGGTGGCTTCGATCACCGGGCCAAGATCGTCTACCAAAGTGCCGGACCAATCGAAGATGAGATTGCGAAACATGGCGGAAGTAAAAGCTGAAACGCTGAAAAACGAATTTGAAAAACCCTTCGTCTCCAGATTAGCCGAGGGAAAATTTTACGGACTGAATGCGGTCTTGGCCGAGGTGCTCGCGGATTCGGGCGAGCAGCATGGGCTTCATCTGCTCGAGATGGAAGCGCATGGCGGGTTGGGTGACGCGCAACACCAGATGGCCGCCCCTCACTGAAACAGGTTGGGAGTGGCGGGCGATGAAATCCCCGGCGAGCTCTTTCCACGCGGCCCGCAATTCATCCTCGTGAATCCCGTCCTCGGCACCGGCGGAGCGCAGGACCGCCGCAATGAATTGATTCGCGGCGTGAATCCCGGTGTTGAAATCCGGGGCTTCGTCGCAGCCCCGCCACTCGCGCAGGATTTCCTCACGGATGCCCCCGCTGCGGCGCTGCTTGCGTGCTGCTGCCGGGCCAGACGGGCGTTTACTCGTCGCCATCGTCGCCAATCGCTTCAACGGGGCAGCCCTCCATCGCCTCGCGGCACTGGGCGATTTCCTCGTCGTTTTCCGGTTGTTTGAAGACGTAGGAATAGCCCTCGTCCTCGGCGCGGGCGAAGTTGCTTGGCGCGGTTTCGCGGCAGAGGTCGCAGTCGATGCACTGGCTGTCCACATAGAACTTGCCAGCAACGTTTTCGGAATTTTTGTCTTCGCGGTCAGCCATGGTGATGTGATGGATTGGTGTTGGCCCTTCGATGCCCGTGAAGAGTCCCGGATGCAATCCGATTCTTCGTGAACTTGCCATTTGTCATTCGCTCTGGCCAAATCGGGCTTCCGGCCATAAGAAACGCCCCGCCTTCCACCATGACATCCGATCCCCCACCCTCATCGTCCGGCGGCTCCCCGCTGCCACCGCGCCATCGTCCCATCCTGAGGGACCTGACCAAGGACACGACGGAATTGGACTTGTGGGCGTTTGAGGACGATTTGGAGCTGGGACAACCTGACTCCGGCTCCATGACCGGGGATTCCTCCCGGTCAGCGGCGGGCGACATTCCCGCGCCGAGGGAACGGCAGGCGACCAAGGTTCGGGATACGAGTCCCCCGCCTCAAGTCGGCATCCCTTCCGGCGGCGAGAGGATCCAGATGAATGTCAGCAAGGGCCGCGTCAGACAGCAAACCGCCGGCCCTGCCGCGGGTCCCACCCAACCCGGGAGTGATTTTGACGACCTGGAGCACTGGGATGACGTGCCCAAAGGGCAGCAAATCGAGGACCTTCCGGTCATGGAAATCCCCACGCCCGAGGCGCATACGATCACACCAGAAAGCGCAAGCGCCGCAGAACAAATCAGGGCCCAGCAGCCAGAGGTGGCGGCGGCACCTCCAGCGGTGGCGCAGGAGGATGAGTTTTCTCCAACGCCCCGCGAAGGGGTGAAGCCTTTATCCTTGCACCCCCGCTGGCACTTGTCCCATGCCGAACGCATCGGCCTGATTGTTCTGGTGGCCATGTTGCTGGTGGGCGGATTGGCCACGCTGGGGTTTTCGCTGATGCGCCTACCCAGCGAATCCGCCCGGGCGAAAACCAATGATTTTCCGATCAAGGGCACCAGGATCACCATCGACTCCGCAGTGAGTTATTGGCGCTCTCCAATCACCGGCGGTCCCACTCCCGACACCTTCCGCCGCGGCACTCAGCTGCTGCCGGTCCTGGAACTCAAACCAGGTGGCGGTTCCGGAGCGATCCGGGTCTTGTTCCGCAACGACGAAGGTGTCGTCATCGGCGATGCGGTGACCCGCGCGGTGCGTGGCGCGGACAGCTTGAAAATCGCCGCGACTGCCGGCTTTGATGACCCCGGAATGCACGCCGCCTACCGCACCGGCGAGAGCAAGCCATGGACCATCGAGGTCTTCGAGGCCGCGTCGGAGGACTCAAGCGGCCGTGACTTCAAGCGCCTCTTTGAAATGAACATCTCCACCGACCGTCGCTGAAATCCATCACCATGACCAACCACCAAGTCACTCCGATCGTGCCCCGGGAGGGATGGCATGTGATGCACTTGTTCTATCATGTCGATCACGCGCAATGGGCGCTCTATGCCGATGACGAGAAACGCCAGGCGAAAACGCGGCTCACGGAACTGGTGCAGGAAATCCGCGCCACGCCGGACACGCACCTGTTGATCTTCTCGGTGGTCAGCCCGAAGGCGGATCTCGGGTTCATGCTGCTGACGCCCGATCTCCAGGTAGCCAACACTTTTGAGAAACAGCTCGCGCTCTCGTTGGGACCCGAAATCCTCAGCCCCTCATATTCCTATCTCTCCCAGACCGAAAGCTCGGAATACACCACCACCCGCAGCCAATACGCGGCCGAGACCCTGACCGGCGAGAAAGGCCTGGTGGAAGGCTCGCCGGAGTTCGAGGCCGCGCTCAAGGAATTCGACGAGCGGATGGCGCATTATCTGAAACACCGGCTCTATCCGGTGCTGCCGGACTGGCCGGTGATTTGTTTCTATCCGATGTCCAAGCGCCGCAGCGGCAATGACAACTGGTATTCGCTGGATTATGAGGAACGGCGCAAGCTGATGGCCGGCCACGCGCGGGTGGGCCGCACCTACTCGGGCCGGATCCTCCAGCTCATCACCGGCTCGACCGGTCTGGATGAATACGAGTGGGGCGTCACCCTGCTCGCCAGGGACACGATTGATATCAAGTCGATCGTTTATGAAATGCGCTTCGACGAGGTGTCCGCGCGTTACGCCGAATTCGGGGATTTTCACATCGGCCTGCAACTGCCGCTTGATGAGCTATTCCGGCGGATCTGCCTGTGATCGCTGTGCCGGCAACATTGGAAACGCCATCGTGAACATCGTCGATCAAATCGCCCTGCGGGCGTCGGCGGAACGGCCGGCCCTGATGGCGGACGGCGTGGTCCTGACCTACGGTGGGTTGTTAGAGCGGGTATCGCGGGTGGCATCCTGGTTGAAACGGCGGCCGGAATTCCGCGGCGACGAAGTACCGCGCGCGGGCCTGGCATGCGCAAACGGGGTGGACTACATCATCCTGGCACTGGCGATCCTCAAAGCCGGCGGCTGCCTGGTGCCGGTTGCTGAGGAGTTGACGCCAGCCGAACGCGCGGACTTGATCGAGCGCACCGGCCTCTGCGGTTTGATCCTCGGCGAGCACCAGGATTGGCGGCGCGGGCAGGCCGTTTCGCATGAGGAAGCCACCGGCGCGGCGTGGGTGCCGCTTGAACATCGCAGGATCGCGCATGAGGCGGAGTTTTCCGCGCTGGATCCGGCGTTCATCCGTTTCAGTTCGGGCACCACCGGCCGCAGCAAGGGCGTGGTGCTGAGCCACCACCGGCTGAGGGAACGCATCGTGGCGGCAAACGCCGCGCTCGAGATCGGCCCGGGCGACCGGGTTCTGTGGATGCTGCCGATGGCCCATCACTTCGCGGTTTCCATCGTGCTGTACCTCTATCATGGAGCATGCACGGTGATCGGCAGTTCGCATCTCGCAGCGGAGGTTTTGGAAACCGCGCGCTTGTCCCGCGCCACGGTGATTTACGGTGCGCCGTTTCATTTCGCCCTGCTGGCGGCGGACTCCGGCGGATTCACGTGGCCCGACCTGCGCCTGGCGGTCAGCACCGCCGCTCCCTTGCCGGAACCGGTGGCCAGACGCTTCGCTGCGCGTTTCGGAAGACCACTGGTCCAAGGACTGGGCATCATCGAAATCGGCCTGCCACTTCTGAACACCGGCGGGGCGGAGGACGCTCCAGGTGCCGTGGGCCGACCGCTGCCCGCCTTCGATGTCGAGCTTCGCGACGAGGAGGGCCGACCGGTGGCGGTGGGCATGACCGGTGAACTCTGGATCAAGGGTCCGGGAATGTTCGATGCTTACCTCTCTCCCTGGCAGACGGTGGCGGAAGTGTGCGTCGATGGCTGGTTCCCGACGGGCGATCTTGCGGAGACCGACGCCGCGGGCCGGGTGTTTATCCGCGGGCGGAAAACCGGCGTGATCAATGTGAGCGGCATGAAGGTCTTCCCGGAAGAGGTGGAGCGGGTGCTTGGCGAACATCCGGCGGTGGAGAGCTGCCGGGTCTTCGGCCTGGCCCATGCAGTGCTCGGCATGACGCCGGTCGCCGAGTTTGTCCTGCGCCGGGGAAAAATCGTGGAACCCGGCGAGTTGACCGGCTGGTGCCGGCAATGGCTTTCGCCCTTCAAGGTCCCGGTGAGGATCAAGCAGGTGGACCGCTTGGCGCTCACCGCCAGTGGCAAGATCCGCCGTGGTTGAGACGGCCGTCAGCACCCTCAATCCTCTTCGAATTTGCGGGAGATCAAGTCGCCCAGCGCGCAAAGAGCCGCATCGGCATCCGGTCCGTCGGCACTCACGGCAATCACCGAACCATGACCCGCGGCCAGCATCATCAGTCCCATGATGCTCTTGCCGTCCACCTCTTCACCGTCCTTCTCGACAAACACGTCCGCCTGGAAGCGGTTGGCGGTTTTGACGAATTGGGCAGCCGGCCGGGCATGGATGCCCAGTTTGTTGAGGATGGTGAATTCTTGTTTGGCCATGGACAAATCGGCTTTTGCCGACGGAACCCTAGAAACTCCACCGCGCCTCTCCAAGGCAAAATTTCAGGCAAAAATTCCAGCCATCTGGCCGGTGAAATCGCTGTCCTGCAGATCGAACTTTCCGCCGCCTGTGCGGGAATTGCTTTTTTAGCGCCATATCATGCACTTTGTGGACCCACCCGTCTTAAAGGTGTTTAGGGGTAGTCGTGAATGCTTCCAACAAACCTGCCATGGGCACTCTAGATGCCAACGAAGCCGTCGCTTCCGTCGCCTACCGCCTGAACGAGTTTTTTGCCATCTATCCGATCACCCCATCCTCGGCGATGGCGGAATTCGCCGATGAATGGTCCGCCGCCGGCCGCAAAAATCTATGGGGCGCGGTGCCAAGCGTGGTGGAAATGCAGTCCGAAGGCGGTGCGGCAGGTGCCCTTCACGGGGCGCTTCAGGCCGGTTCGCTCAGCGCCTCGTTCACCGCTTCGCAAGGCCTGCTGTTGATGATCCCCAACATGTATAAGATCGCCGGGGAGCTCATTCCATTCTGTCTTCACGTCACCGCCCGCGCGCTTGCCACCCACGCGCTCAGCATCTTCGGCGATCACTCGGATGTGATGGCCTGCCGCCAAACCGGATTCGCCATGCTTTGCGGCGGATCGGTCCAGGAAGCCCAGGATACGGCGGTGATTTCCCAGATGGTGACGTTGCGCTCGCGCATCCCCTTCCTTCACTTCTTCGATGGCTTCCGCACTTCCCATGAGGTTTCGAAAATCGAGCTGCTCAGCGATGAGGACCTGCAAGCGCTCATCGATGAGGCGAGCATCCTCGCCAACCGCGACCGCGCGCTCACACCCGACAAGCCGGTCATCCGCGGCACCGCGCAAAACCCGGACGCGTTTTTCCAAGCCCGCGAAGCCTGCAATAGCTACTATCAGGAACTTCCACGTCTCGTGAAAGAGGCGATGGACGACTTCGCCGCGCGCACCGGCCGTGTTTACAAACCCTTCGACTATGAAGGAGCCCCGGACGCCGACCGCGTGATCGTCATCATGGGTTCCGGCGGCGAGGCCGTGGCCGAAACCGTCGGCTGGCTCAATGAAAACGGCGAGAAAACCGGTGTCGTCAAAGTGCGTCTCTATCGCCCGTTCTCGGTCGGGGACTTCGCCGCCGCGCTGCCGAAGACCGTCAAATCCATCGCCGTGCTCGACCGCACCAAGGAACCCGGTGCCCTCGGCGAGCCACTCTATCTCGATGTCATCGGTGCCCTCCGCCAGGCGGAAACCGCGGGCTGGCTCAAGGACTCGCACCTCATCCGCGTGATCGGCGGCCGCTATGGACTCGGCTCCAAGGAATTCACCCCTGCCATGGTCAAGGCGGTCTATGACGAGCTTTCGAAACCCTCGCCCAAGCAGGTCTTCACCGTCGGCATCAACGACGACGTCACCGGCCTCTCGCTCGATTACGATCCGGAGTTCGAAGTCGTCCCCGTCGGCATGAAACAAGCCGTCTTCTTCGGCCTCGGTTCGGACGGCACGGTCGGCGCCAACAAAAACAGCATCAAAATCATCGGCGAGGGCACTGACAACTTCGCGCAGGGCTACTTCGTCTATGACTCGAAAAAAGCCGGGGCGATGACGGTTTCCCATTTGCGCTTCGGCCCCACCCCGATCCGCTCGACCTATCTGATCCGGCAGGCCGAGTTTGTCGCCTGCCACCGCTTCGACCTGCTCCACCAGATCAACGTGCTCGACTATGTGAAACCCGGCGGGATCTTCCTGCTCAACTCACCCGGCGATCCCAACGACACCTGGAAAAACCTGCCGCGTGAGATCCAGGAACAGATCATCCTGAAGAACCTCGAATTCTACGCCATCGATGCCAGCACCGTCGCCCGCAACGTCGGCATGGCCGGCCGCATCAACACGATCATGCAGACGTGTTATTTCGCCATCTCCGGTGTGCTGCCCAAGGATGAGGCGATTTCCGCCATTAAATACGCGATCAAGAAAACCTACGGCAAGCGCGGCGACGCGGTCGTCCAGAAAAACTACGAGGCGGTGGACGGCACGCTCGCCAACCTGATCAAGGTGGAATATCCGGACGCGCCGAACTCCACCCACCATCTCCACCCGATCGTCCCGGCAAACGCCCCGGATTTCGTCCAGCGCGTCACAGCGCTGATGCTTGGCGGCAAGGGCGACCTGCTGCCTGTCAGCGCCTTCCCGGTCGATGGCGTCTGGCCCACCGGCACCACCCAGTGGGAGAAACGCAACATCGCCGAGGAAATCCCGGTTTGGGAAACGGACCTCTGCATCCAGTGCAACAAGTGCGCCATCGTCTGCCCGCACGCCGCCATCCGTCCGAAAGTTTACACCCCGGACCGACTAACAGGCGCACCGCCCACCTTCAAGTCCACCGAGTTCAAGGTGCGCGACTATCCCGGCATGCTCTACACGCTGCAGGTCGCCGCCGAAGACTGCACCGGCTGCCAGCTCTGCGTGCAGGTCTGCCCCGCCAAGGACAAGAGCAATCCCAGCCGCAAGGCGCTCAACATGGTGCCGCAACTCCCGCTGCGCGATGCCGAACGCGAAAACTTCGACTTCTTCCTCAAACTGCCCGACCCCGATCGCGCGATGCTCAAGGACGACGTCAAAACCACCCAGTTCATGCGCCCCTTGTTCGAGTTCTCCGGGGCCTGCGCCGGTTGCGGCGAAACCCCTTATCACAAGCTGCTCACCCAGCTTTTCGGCGATCGCCTGCTTATCGCCAACGCCACCGGCTGTTCCTCGATCTACGGCGGCAACCTGCCGACCAC
>JBGSUP010000193.1:0-14742 GCA_041753485.1 Akkermansiaceae bacterium | reverse complement strand
GGGATGGTGGGTGGCGGTTTCCTGCTGCTCGCCCTGTTTCCGGCGGCGGCCAGCGTGTTTGCGGCGGCAGGCCTTGCCGCGGTGGCGGGCAGCGGGTTTTCCGGGGCGATGAATGCTCTAACCAGTGGCATTCCTCGGCCGGAAAACCGCGCCGGGCATTTCACCCTGCTGGGGTTTTGCATGATCGCCACCAATTCGGCGGGGCCACTGCTGGCCGGCCGCTTGTTCGACACGCTGTCTTACCGCAGCGGTTTCGCGGTGCTTGGGGTGGCAACGGCCGGGGTGGTGGTTCTGAGCTGCTGGCTGTTGCGCGATCTCAGCCCGCGTCCGGATGATTATTCGTGAGCCGGTTGGGCTTTGCATTCGAAGGCACTGTTTCAGACCAATGTGACAATATCTTCACGCCGCCGATGGTGAATTATTTGTGACATGAATTCCATCGAGTTCGCGAAACCGGTTCATAGCTTGCCTGAGCATCGTCCTAACGCTTCGACATCATGAAACCAAGATTCCACAACAAACTGTTAGCCGTCGCTCTTATCAGCGCCGCCCAAATCCCCGTTTCCGCCCAGGTCACCGGCCTGCGCCAGATCCAAAGCATCCCGCTGGTCCCCAACTCCGGCGAGGTGGTCTCCTTCTCCCCGAACCAGGACACGCTCGCCGTCGCCGACAATCCGGCTGGCGGTGTCCGCCTGCTCCGTCACAACGGCAGCTCCTTCGCAAACCACGCGGTGGCGGACATCGTCGGTTATTTCACCGCCAATCCGGTGGTCGGGTTCACCTTCGCCGAAGTCACCGGCGTGGCACTGGACTCGGGACTTTCCGGCATCGGCGCGGCCACCGTGATCAATGGCTCCACGGTCAGCGTCTCGGTCGGCGGCAATCCCACGGATCTCACCACCTCGGTCCCGCAGATCGGTCGTGTGGTCTTCTTCAACCTCGAGACCGGCGTGGTGATTGGCTCGCTGCCGGTCGGCTACCACCCGGACATGGTCACCTTCAAGGATGGCAAGGTCGCCATCGCAAATGAAGGCCAGCACGCCTGGACCGGAGACGAGGATGAACCCGGCACCATCGCCGAGTTCGATGCCTATCAGCGGCCTGGCTCGGTCACCGTGATCGACCTTGGCGTCCTTGACGCCACGACACTCGGTGCCGCCCTTGGCACGCTCGCGGTGAACACCCTCGATTTCAACGGCGTCGCAGCGATCAGCAGCCTGCGCGACCACACCTCGTTCGATCCGGCCAATACCAAGGCGAAGCATTTCCACATCGAACCCGAATACGTCGCCTTCTCGCCGGACAACACGAAACTTTTCGTCGGCCTTCAGGAAAACAACGCCATCGCCACCCTCGATGTAGCCACCCTCACCTGGGAAAAAGTCACCAACCTCGGCCAGCGCCCGATCACCATTGACGCCTCCGACCAGGACGACCTCTTCGATGTCACCAACTCCGCCCTCGGCCTGCACATGCCGGACGCCCTCGCCACTTGGGAAAAAGCCGGCGAGACCTATGTCATCACCGCCGACGAGGGTGACGCACGCGTCGATGACGGCGACATCCAGCGCTTCGCCTCCGCTGTGGACAGCTTCGGCCTTGCCCCGGGATTCACGCCGTCCACCAGCAACAACGACTTCGGCCGCCTCAACGTTCTCAAGGACCAAATCCTCAACGGACCAGTCAGCGATTCCGCCTCGCGCATCGACAAGATCGTCAGCCTGGGCACCCGCGGCCTGACCCTCTGGAAAAAGGAAGTTGATAACTCGCTGAGTTTCGTTTCCCACCTGCCGCTTGAATCCGAACTCTTCGGCCGTGACCCGCAGCGCCACAATGCCAACGACGGTGGACTCAAAACCGCCTTCGACGCCCGCTCCGATGACAAGGGTCCCGAGCCGGAAGCCGTCGCCGTCACCACCCTGACGGACGGCACCGTGATCGCCGTCGCCGGCATGGAGCGCCAGAACGGCGTGATTGTTGTCGATATCACCAATCCCGCCTCGCCCCAGGTGCTGCGCTACATCAACGACAGCGGCCAAGGCCTCATCTCGCCCGAGACCGTCACCATCGTCGATGCCGTTGACAGCCCGACCGGCACCACAATCGCCATTGTCGGCTATGAGGGCATCGCCGAAGATGGCGTTGCCGGCGGCGTGGGGGTCTATGAGATCAGCCCCGCCACCTTCCGCCTGCAGGTCCTGCATGCCTCGGACATGGAAGCGGACACCTCCTCCGTCATTTCCGCGCCGCAGTTCGCCGCCTTGGTGGACAAACTTGAGGATGCAGCCGGCAACAACGCCTCCATCACGATTGGTGCGGGCGACTGCTTCATCCCCGGCGCGTTTCTCTCCGCCGGCAATGACAGCTCCACCCGCGCCTCGCTCAAGACCGCGCTCGGTTTTGTCTTCGGCTACAATGCCAGCGGCGTGGACCTGCGCGAAAACCCGGGCCGCCCGGACATCGCGATCATGAACTCCATCGGCTTCGATGCCACTTGCATCGGCAACCACGAGTTCGACCTCGGTGCCACGGAGTTCGGCAACATCGTGCTGCCCGACCCGCGGACCAGCAAAACCTCGATGCGTCACTACGGAGCGGCCTTCCCGTTCCTCAGCGCGAACCTCGATTTCAGCGCCGTCGTATCCGTGCCGCCTGCGGCTTCGGACTTGGCCCCGCGGTTTACCAGTGCCATCCGCAACATTGGAGCCTTCGCCCCGCATCCGGATCAGAATTACCCTGGCATCAACACCTCGCCCACCAATGCCAAACTCGCCAAGTCCGCCATCATCGAGCGCGGTGGCGAAAAAATCGGCGTGCTCGGCGTCACCCCGCCGGACCTCGCCAGCATATCTTCCCCCGGCCTTGTTCAGGTGACTGGTCCGACCGGAGCCCTGGTCGTCTCCCCCCGCACCTATGACATCGACGCGCTGGCCGCACACCTGCAGCCGACCGTCGATGCCTTGGTCGCCGCCGGTTGCAACAAGATCGTCATGGCCACCCAGCTCCAGCAAATCGACAACGAGAAACTGTTGGCCACCAAGCTCCGCCATGTGGACATCATCGTCGCTGGCGGCTCCGGCACGATTTATAACAACTCCGGCATCCTGCAACCTGGGGATGTCGCCGCCGGTCCTTATCCCTACACCACCACCGATCTTGACGACAACACTGTCGCCATCGTCAGCGGTGAAGGCCAGTATCAATACCTCGGCCGCCTGGTGGTGGACTTCAATGCGGATGGTGAAATCACCGCCGTGGACTCCGTCAGCGACAACATCGCCGTGACCCCCGTCGCCGTCACCGCCGAGTGGGGCGCGGAGGATCCCTACGCCGCCGGCACCCGCGGCGGCACGGTGAAAGCCGTCACTGACGCCGTGGGCGCGGTCATCAACGCCAAGGATGGCCTGATTCTCGGCAAGTCCGCCGTCTATCTGGAAGGCCGCCGCACCAACGTCCGCCAGCAGGAAACCAACTTTGGCAACCTGTCCGCCGACGCCAACCTGTGGTATGCGAAGCAGTTCGACTCGACCGTCGAAGTTGCTATCAAGAACGGCGGCGGCATCCGTAACTCGATCGGTTCGGTCGATGCCAATGGCGTCCCCCAGCCCACCGCCGCGAATCCCACCGCCGGCAAGCTGGCGGGCGACATCTCGCAGCTTGATGTCGAGGATTCGCTCAAGTTCAACAACGGCCTGACCGCCCTGACCGCCACCGTCGGGCAACTCAAGGTTCTGCTGGAACACGGCGTGCAAGGCAGCAACGGAGTCGGCGCCGCCAAGAGCACGCCCGGCCAGTTCTGCCAGCTCGGCGGCCTGCGCGTGGTGGCCGATCTCGCCCGCACCCCGATCAGTTACACCAGCAGCGCCAACGTCATCACGTCGATCAACGGCGGCGACCGCATCCGCTACGCCGCCCTGCTCAATGAAGCCGGCGAGGTGGCCGAAGTGCTCATCGCCAACGGCCAGATCCTCAACCCCAGCCGCCAGGTCCGCCTGGTCACCCTGAACTTCCTTGCCAACCCGGGCGCGGCGGGTTCGGACTTCGGCGGTGACTCTTACCCGCTGCCATGGGTGATCCGCACCAACCCGTCCGCCAACCGCGTGGACCTCAGTGTGGATGCCACCGCCAACCAGGCCACCTTCGCCGGTGCCGGCAGCGAACAGGACGCCTTCGCCGAGTTCCTGCTCGCCTTCCATGGCATCAGCCCGTTCAACCAGGCGGATACGACGGTCGATCTCGACCGCCGCATCCTCCAGGGCCTGTTCGACAGCGATGGCGACGGCTTCAACAACGGCTTCGAAGTCGCCACCCTCGGGCTCGACCCGGATGTCGCCAACAGCGGCAGTGAAATCGACGATGCCTTCGCCAACACGGTCGCGCTGAACATCCACCAGCAATCCGTCGAAGGTGTGCGCGCGGCGTCGCGCCTGACCGGCCAAGGCGATGTGACGTCCAACCCGGGCTCGTTCAGCCTTTACACCGCGGATTCCATTCAGGACCTGCGCGGCACCGGCAACCTGCTCGTCCAGGCGAGCGGCGCGAACGTCACGCTCAGCCTGCCGCTTCAGAAATCCGATGATCTCGGTGGCTGGGAAACCTTCGACGACCTTGAGGCCACCTTCCCCAAAATCGAGGACAAGGAATTCTATCGTTTGATTCTCCCCCAGTAAGCATCAGTTGGATTTTTGCTGCCATGACACAAACCCCGTCCGGCTCTCCGGACGGGGTTTCCGTTTTCCCTGGCAGGCAGGCCGCCTCGTGGGCGTGCTCGTCCTCGTGCGGGGTGGCAACGTGCTGGATTTCGTCGGACAGGGCGGAAATGGGGCGGCCTGGTCGGGACTTTCCCCGCAATCGGGATTTAATGCGAGGATTCCCATTCAACGGGAAAGCCCTGTTTGTCGGCGTGGCAGCAGCGGGAATCCGCTTGCCAATGCGGGTTTGGGGAGATACCCACTCGCCCCCACCGCAAGGATTTGCGGATTCCGTTTCTCATTTATGAAGTTGGCGAACTTGCTCAGCGCGGACCAGATCATCCTCGATATGAAGGCGGTGGAGCACTGGCCGGCGATCGTGGAGTTGGTGGACCAACTCGTTGCGAGCCAGCGGCTCCCGGAAACGCTCAAGGATCAGGTGCTCGCGGCGCTCAAGGCCCGTGAAGACCAGGTGAGCACCGGAATCGGCTCCGGCGTGGCCATTCCCCATGCGTTTTCCGATGAACTCGAGGAAGTCGCGGCCATATTCGGCCGGTCCAAGGCGGGCATCGATTTCGAGTCCATCGACAATGCCCCGGTTCATTTCATCATTCTGTTCATCGTGCCGCGCAAGGACTACCACCTGCATTTGCGGACTCTGGCGGCGATCGCCAAAATGTTCACCAACTGTGAGGTCCGCCGCCAGTTCGGGGCTGCGGAAACCCGCGATGAAATCCTTGCCATTCTCGATTCCAAGCCGACGCGTGTCCCGATGCCCGGGGCCTGAACACCGCCATGACCCTCCTGCAAGATCTTGAGGCCCGCTTGGCGACTGCGCTTGCCGCCGTCCTTGGCGGGCCCGCCTCCGCCGCCGTCACTGCTGCAGCGGACCTGCGCTTCGGCGACTATCAGACGAATGCCGCCATGGTGCTCGCCAAGCAGCGCAAGACGAACCCGCGCGCCCTCGCCCGGGAAATCATCGATCAGCTGCAGCTCGACGGCCTCGCCACCGCGGACATCGCCGGTCCCGGATTCATCAATTTCCGCATCCTGCCCGAGGCCTACGCCGCCAAGGCCACGGCTTTGTTAGGCGATGTGAAACTCGGCGTGCCCGCCATCGGCGAGGGCAAGACCGTGGTCGTCGATTTCTCCGCGCCGAATGTCGCCAAGCCGATGCACGTCGGCCACATCCGCTCGACGATCATCGGCGATTCGCTCTGCCGCATCGCGCGTTTTCTCGGGTTTGTGGTCATCGCGGACAACCACATCGGCGACTGGGGCACGCAGTTCGGCATGATCCTGCATGGCTGGAAAACCCTGCTCGACGCCGAGGCGCTGGAAGCCGATCCCATCCCCGAACTGCTCCGCATCTATCGGGATGTGAATTCCGCCACCAAGGCCGACCCATCCGTCCTGGAGACCTGCAAGAACGAGCTCGTCAAACTCCAGGCCGGCGATGCCGAAAACCTCGCCATCTGGCAGCAATGCATCGATGTCTCGAAGCGCGGCCTCCAGAAGATCTACGACACGCTCGACGTGAAATTCGATCACTGGCTCGGCGAGAGTTATTACAACGACCGCCTCGCCGACCTCGTCGATGAGTTTCTAACCAAAGGGCTCGCCCGCGAGAGCAACGGTGCGATCTGCATCTTCTCGGACGGCACCAAAAAGCCCGAGGAGGATCCCTTCATGGTCCACAAGGAGGAAGGCTGGACGGACAATCCCGCCATCATCCGCAAGGCTGACGGCGGATTCCTCTACGCCACCACCGATCTCGCCACCCTCCAGTTCCGCATCGACGAGTGGAAGGCGGACCAGATCTGGTATGTCGTCGGCGTGCCGCAGTCGCTGCATTTCCGCCAGATCTTCGAAGCCGCCGCGCGTTGGGGGAAAACCGGGAATTTCCAGCATGTCGCCTTCGGTTCCATCCTCGGTGATGACCGCAAGCTGATGAAAACCCGCTCCGGCGAGAATGTGCAGCTCGTTGATGTTTTAACCGAATCCGTCGAGCGTGCGGCCAGGATCATCGCGGAGAAAAGCCCGGACCTCCAGGGCGAGGAAGCCGCCATGATCGCGAAAATCGTCGGCATCGGTGCGGTGAAATTCGCCGAGCTCTCGCAAGGCCGCCTCACCGACTACGTTTTCGCCTGGGACCGCATGCTCGCCCTGCAAGGCGACACCGCGCCCTACCTGCAATACTCCACCGTCCGCATCCGCTCGATCTTCCGCAAGCTCGACGCGCCCTTCGATGCCGCATCCGCCGTCATCACGCTCAACCAGGAAGCTGAAATCCACCTCGCCCGCCTCCACGCCCGCTTCGGCGAGTTGCTGCCACTCATCATCGAGGACTTCCGCCCGAACCTGCTCGCGAACTACTTGCTGGAACTCGCCCGCGCCTTTCATTCTTTCTTCGAAGCCTGTCCTGTCCTCAAAGCCGATGGCCCCGTCCGCGAAAGCCGCCTGGCCCTCTGCGAGCTGACCTCACGCGTTCTCACCACCGGTCTTGGCCTGTTAGGCATCCAGTGTCCGGAGCGGATGTGAAGTCGTGGTTGAGGATCAGCCGTCATCCACCTCATTGAAGCTCCCGCCGTATCCGGGCCGGTAAAGCAGGAGTCCGGCGTGTCTGGCGATTTCCTGAAAGTGTGCGTCGATGGCATAAAGCCGCGCGCCATCATGGATGGCGATGGCGGCGATGAGCACGTCGAGCCACGGGACGGTGAGACCTTTGCCGCGCAGCCGCCAGGCGAGGGCGACCGCGCGGTCCCAGTCCTCTTCGCGGCATTGGCGGTAGGGGATGACGGAAAAGCGTTTCCCGAGGTGGGCGCGTTCCTCCAGCCGCGCCCCGCCAAGGACTTCCAGGCGGACCGGGGAGCACCACTGGGCCTCATAAGCTTCGAGCAGGCCCTCGATGGCGAGTTTCACCCTCATGTCGCCATTCCGGCGGAGGCTCTCGATCCAGGCGGATGAATCCACAAGCACCATGGCCGTTCAGTCCTGGTAGAGGGGTGGGATTGGGTTGGCGGGATCCAAGCCCGCCGCATCCGCCGCCGGGGCTGGGTAGTCGAAGACTCCTTCCCGGATCATCCGGCCGAATTCCCGCGCTTGCTTGCGGCGCACGAACTCGGTGACCGCCCGCGCCACCGCTGGACTCTTATTTTTGTCCCCGGTGATCTTCAGCAATTCAGTCAAAACGTCATCTTCGATGTCTACAGTGATTCTCATGGCGGAACCCTATCCTCTTTTTGAATCATTTCAAACAATTTTTTTCATCATTTTGATGAAAGTGGGCTGAATTCGAGTGGCCCAGGATTTTTTGTGATCCGGGCCCAGCGCAGCGGTCTTGGCTTGCCCGGCATCCGCTGTCCTGACAGTCTCCGGTTTTCCTCCGCACCACCCCATGTCCAAGCCTCCCTTCTACGTCATTGGCCATAAGAATCCGGATACGGATGCGATTTGCTCGGCGATCGGCTACGCGGCCTTGCTGCGGGCCGTGGGCGAGGAACGGGATGCGATTGCGGCCCGCTGCGGTGAGATTTCCCAGCGCACCAAATGGGTGCTGGAACGCGCCGGGCTGGAACCCCCTGTCCTGATCACCGACATCCGCACCAATGCCGGCATGATCTGCCATCGGCATGTCATCAAGGTGGTTGTCTCCGACACCTTTCTCACAGCTTACCGCCGGATGCTCGCCGCGGAAATCCGCTGTGTGCCGGTGGAGGACGAGAACGGTGATCTTTGCGGGATTCTCCGTTATTTCGATCTGCTCCGATTGTTGCTGCCGGCAGATACCGAGGGGCTCAGCGTGCGGACGGTACACGCCTCGCTGGCCCACCTTGCAGCCACCCTTCAAGCCGAGAGCCTCGGGACTGACGAGGCGCTGCCGGAATGCGAGGAGGACCTGATCCTGCTGGTCGGTGCCTCGTCCGAGGAAACCGTGGACAGCCGCCTCAATCGGGCGAAAAGCGAAGGCAACGTCGGCCAGTTCCTTGTCATCTGTGGCGACCGGCCGATCGTCCAGCGCTCCGCCATCGAATTCGGCGCGCGTGCCTTGCTCGTAACCGGTGAAAACCAAGTTTCGCAGGAGATCCGCGATTTGGCAAAAACCAAAGGAGTCGTCCTGCTTCGCTGCGCTCAGGATACGGCGAGCGCCTCCACCCTGATCCGCTGCTCGCGCACCGTTCGCCATGTGATGGAGCGGAATTTCGAAACCGTCTGCCCGATGGAGCCCGTTTCGAGGCTTCGCAAGCACCTTTCCTCATCCGAGCAGGATTTGTTCCCGGTGGTCGATCGCGGCACCGGGAAAATGTCAGGAGTGATTTCAAAATCCGATCTAGTCGATCCGCCGCGCATCCGCCTGGCACTCGTCGATCACAACGAATACGCGCAGGCAGTCAATGGCGTCGAGGAAGCGGAAATCACCGAAGTCATCGATCACCACCGCCTTGCCGGCGATCTGGTTTCGCGCGAGCCTATCCGCTACCTCAACGAGCCTGTCGGCTCCACCTGCACGCTGGTAGGCCGTAAGTTTTTCCACCGCGGCCTGATGCCCGCGCCCGGGGTGGCGATGTGCCTTTGCGCCGGCATCGTCTCGGACACGCTGTGCCTCTCCTCGCCGACCACCACCTTGCTGGATCGAGAAATGCTGACCTGGCTCGGCGGTGTCGCAGGCGTGGACCCTAAAACATTCACCGAGGAGTTTTTCGCAGTCGGTTCGCTCATCGCCAATGGCACGCCCGATGAAATCCTCAATGCTGACCGCAAGGAGTTCACCGAGCAGGGCATGAACGTCAGCATCTCACAGGTCGAGGAGCGCGATTTGCATGGTTTCGCGGCGCGGCGTGAGGAACTCGAAGCCGTGCTCAGGGAACTGCACAAGGCACGCGGCTACGATCTTTCCATCCTTGCGGTTACCGATGTCGCGCTGCATCACAGCATGATTCTGGCGATCGGCCCGGAGACTGCGCTGGCGAAGCTGCCCTTCGAGCGCAAGGACGACAGCCTGTTCCACGCGCCGGGCGTCGTCAGCCGCAAGCGGCAGATTTTCCCCGCCGTTTGCGAAGCGATCCATCAATCCGAGTAGGAGCTGGAGGACCTGCATCGCGCCCAACAAAAAGGGCCGCGACCCCTCGCGACCCATCTTGCGTTCTGTCATGAACTTGGTTGAAACCGGGGACCTCTCCCCTGAACGGCCTGAACATGCGGTCGATCCGGATTTTTGTCATGTCCCCAAATCATGGGACACGGGGCGGATCATGAGAGGGCGGGAAAGATCGAGAAATTCCCTGGATCAGGTGCGTCTTCAGAATCCGGGGGACGTGTCCGGAAATCTGACTGGCCGGGTCATTACCGACGAGTTCCAGCGCCAGCCCGATCGGTTTCCGCTCCGCCGGATTCTCGCGGATCGCAAAGAAAAGCCCGCGCCCATCTGGACATTCTAACCAACAAAAAAGGCCGCTCCCCCGAGCGACCCTTTTTGTTTGTCATGAAACATTGAAACCGGGGACCTCTCCCCTCGACAGTCTTAAGATGCGGGAAAACCGGGATTCTGTCATGTCCCTAAATCAGGGGACAGCCGCTTCGTTGATTTCCGCATCCAATTGGACCAAGAACTGATGCGAATCTTCAGCGGGCACTACTTGCCAATCGTCACCTTTTGCTGATCGATCTCAACCATCGTGCAGATTGCCAGCTTGGACTCAATCGCCGCAAGATGGGTTTCGAAAATCCACTTGGTGGCCTTGACTCCGTGGTTCCCGGTGCGCACCAGAACAACTTTCCATGGTCTGCCATGCAGAGGGTGCGAGTAGTAGAAATCCGTGTCCTTGGTCACCACCACCCGCGCGTCCTTCATCGAGACCTCATTCAACACTCCCTCGCGCGCGGCGGTCCGCTCCGGCAGGTCGAGGGTGTGGATGGCGTCATGGCCCGCCGCCTCGAATACCCTGCGCAGGCCGGGCGGGAGGTGGGCGTCGATCAGGAATTTCATGCCGCCACGATGTGCTGGCTGCGGAGCTTGAGTGACTGTGCGGCGAATTGCAGGCAGGCCAACAGGTCGTCACGCTCCAGATCCGGAAACTCCGCCAGCACCTCCTCGAACGAATCGCCGCCAGCGAGATACTCCAACACCGATTCCACCGGATAACGCAGACCGCGGATCGTCGGCTTGCCGTGACAGATCGCCGGGAGCATGAATGGTCGCTGGCGTGTGGGGAAAATAGCACCACCAGAGTCCGCTGTCACGCATTCAGCCGTGGCGGGGTTGCCCGCGGTATTCTTCCGGAAGGCGGAAAACCGGTTCTCCCAACGTCAGGGTCAGCGAAGTGGCTGCGGACTATCTCGCCCAAGGATCCTCCGTGGAGGAAATGGCCATCCAGTTTCCCCATCTCACTCCCTCCATGATCCACGCCGCGTTTGGCGTATTTTTACGATCATCGCGAGGCGTTTGAGGAGGTGCTTGTCACCAGCTTGGAATCCAGTCGCGAAAAAGCGGCCGCAACGATGGATTCGCCGCTCCGCACGCGGCTGGGCAAGGTTCCGGCCAAACCATGAGCGTCGCCCTCTACATGGACGTCCATGTGAGAAGGGCGGTTAACAAGGGCCTGAGCCGAAAAAAACCAACGCTCGAAGGTGCCGGGCTCGTAGGGCATCTCGATCCGGACTCGCTTCCGTCCGTGGCGATCAGATCCCAAGCCGATCCTGCAGTTTCTCGCGAACCCGCGCCAATTCCTCTGGATTCAATTCACCAAGTCGCCGGATGAGGCGCACCAGCGGCACGGACTGAATCTGCTGGAGATGGAATGCCCCGGGCTTCAGAGACGGCTTCGGGATCGACAACTCGCAGCGATTTCCACGAACGGCGGTGGTGTGCGGAAGAATCGTCACCAACGCCAGTTCGTCCTCCTCGGGAAAAGCGGTGATCATCAGGCAGGGACGCACTTTGCCTGCCATCCCGAGATCCACTTGCCACACTTCGCCCGGCTTCATTTCGATTCCGCCTTCGCCTCCAATTCATCCATGAGGGCGAAGCCGAGCGCTGCGGAATGTTCGCAAACGGCGAGATCCTCCGCCTCCGCCGCCGTGCAGTCCATTTTCAGAAGGCGCAGGGATAGCTCGCGTCGTTCCTCATGACTCAGCGAAGGAAGTTCATTAAGGACTTGGAGCAGCGAAATCATACGGAGGCCATGGCGGGAGTTTCAGGTCGCGTCAATCCACCGTGATTCACGTTCGCTAAAATTCGAATGCCTCCTTGAACTCATCGCCAAGGTCGCGGAACCGGAGGATCTGAGAAGCCGGGTGGAGTTCCTGCCGCCGTGAACGGTACGTTGCCTACATTGAGAACCCCCAACTCCAACCCGACTACGAACAGATGCGTGTGGAGGGCGCGAGAATGGAGAACGGATCAGCCGCGAGGTGCGGCCGCACGCGGCGTGAACTGCCGGGATTGTTGATATACGTCAGAATAAATCAGCAGGATGCGCGGAGTGCGTCAATCCAAAGCTTGTGCCAATTTTCGCTCAGGTTTTGTTGAAAATCAGACAGCCCGCATCTGCCGCGAGAAGGACAGTCAACGGCAAGGCGGTGTTGACTCAGGGTGTTGAGTTTGGAAAAAATGGCTGGTCGCACACGGAATCATGTGCGATTTTTCCGCCATGCACATCGAACTGAAAGAAGACGTGGTGAGTCTGACCGACTTCGCACGAAACACGCGACAGCACGCCGAGGAACTCGCTCAAGGCGGGCGGGCGAGAATCCTCACTCAGAATGGCAAGGCGGCGGCGGTGGTGCTTTCCCTGGATGCTTTTGAAAAGATGGCCCGAGATGCGGAGGAATACCGCATGGACCTGCGACTGCGCGCGGCGCTGGAAAGCCACGCGGCGGGCAACCCCGGAACTCAGGCGAAGAAAGTGATGGGCCGGATCCGCAAGCGCACCCAAGAACGACGGACGCAGCCGTGATGCATTACGAATTGCTGCTTTCGGCGGAAGCCGAGCAATGCATCGAGGATCAGCTTCTGTGGTATGAAGCGGAGGAAACGAACGGCGGCGCGGAACTTGCCGACCGCTGGCTGGATCTGTTGGAGACCGCTCTCGACTCGCTGCGCCAGCATCCCGAACGATTCGGTTACGCTCCTGAGAACGGACGCGGGATGCCAGCGCTGTCCATCCGGCAGATGCGCTTCAAGCCATGGAAAACGCCATCGGCATGGCGAGTTCTCTTTGTGATCGACGAGAAATCCGCGCGTGTGACCGTGCTTCAAGTGCGGCATGAAAAACGTCCGTTGCTGACGAAGGGCGGGCACCGAGAGGACGAATGAGCGGCGTGGAATGGCGGCTGAAATTGGAAGAGGGCGATGGGGTTACCGCCCCTGCGTCCGTGGCAACAAAAAAGGCCGCGACCCCTCGCGACCTATTTTGTGTTCTGTCATGAACTCTGTCGAAACCGGGGACCTCTCCCCTCGACGCGATCGACGATGCGGAAAAACCGGGTTTCCTTCATATCCCTAAATCATGGGACAGCCTGGGCGGCGGAATCCCCTCCGCCGATGCCCGTGAAATGCCCTCCTTGGTTGGATTCACGGACAACCCGAAGCGTTCGATGAATTCCTGTGGCTTGATTGGCTTCGGAATGTAGCCCGCATTTGCAAGTGGAAGAAAATGCCTGTCTTCGGTGATCAGAAACTCCGCGCCTGCCGTGATCGCACAATCGGTGAACAGATTGTCGTCCGGGTCCTCGCCGATCACTTGAAACCGGAAAGATGGCGTGACCCTGACGACGCCGCGTCCTGTCAGTTCGACCAAATCCATCAGCTTGGCGAATTGGAGCCATGCGGCCCTGCCGCTGAGCCTGTTCATCACTTCCTCGTATTCGAGAAGGATTCCCGTGGAGATCGCGATGGCATACCTGCCGGCGACCCAGGAATTGAGGATCGGAAAAAACGCATGTCCCCGTGCCCTCGCCTGCACCAGCACGTTGGTATCGATGCAAACCGTCATGGCTGCCGCAATTCCCTGCGGACCTCTTCAATGATTTGTGGAAGACGCTCGAATGCTCCGGTCACCCGCTCTTCTTCCGCACGGGCGGAAATTTCAGCCCACAGGCGGTCTTTTTCGGCATGAAGGAGAACCGAGTGAACAAGCTGAAGTTCGTCATCGGACATGGTTTCGATCCGCCGGATCAGATCGGGACGCAACTCGCCGGGAGCAGGAATGGTCGCTGGCATGCTTGGAAAATAGCACCACCGGGGACCGCTGTCACGCATTCAGCCGTGGTCAGGGCCGACGCATCAAAAAAACTTTGGTTTAACCGCCAAGTCGCCAAGCGCGCCAAGGTTTAGACAGAAAAACACCGACAGAAAATATTCCCTGACAGTCTTACGGCTCTCCTTTGATAAGGTTTCATGTGATTCCTTGGCGTTCTTGGCGCCTTGGCGGTGTAAAAATCTGAGATTTAAGACGCGTCAGCCCTGCCGTGGCGGGTTTTTCCGGGCCGTGGCGTGCTGCCAAGAAACGGAAATCCGTTTTCCCAAGTCGCCGCCGCCGCTGCACGCCGGAAAAACGGTGAAGGCTTGTAGCCGTTTTGGACAGGAGCGAACGCGACGTGCTCCGTAGCAGCGAGAGGGCGCGGGAGGCGTGCCCGAGTCAATACGACCTGCGCCTGAGCCGCTGCTTCGGAACCTCACCCGGCTTCTGGCTCCGCCTCCAACTGGACTACGAACTCATGCGCGCCGAGCGCGAGATTGGAGAGCGGATCAGCAAAGAAGTGCATGTAATCCACTAATCAAATGAAAACCTTACAGAATGACCGTTCACGGCTTATCATTGGATAAAACCTTGAGAAAAAGATCTCGTTTTTCCATGACCCCGTAGCAAGTGAACTGCGACAGCGCGTTCACCTGTCTTTGACTTAATTTTATGGCTCTTCAGCAAAATTTGTGGGTGAATTTTGGTTCAGGTAGATCTCCAAGCGTGTGATATAGAGATACTTGCAGTAGATCGAAACTACGGTAACCATAGGCCTTTCTCATGCACAGATTGATTCGCAGGTTGAGGCC
>JBGSUP010000192.1:0-5356 GCA_041753485.1 Akkermansiaceae bacterium | reverse complement strand
GGCCTCAACCTGCGAATCAATCTGTGCATGAGAAAGGCCTATGGTTACCGTAGTTTCGATCTACTGCAAGTATCTCTATATCACACGCTTGGAGATCTACCTGAACCAAAATTCACCCACAAATTTTGCTGAAGAGCCATACATTTAGAGTTCCCGGCCCGTCGCTTCGGTGACCGCCGTGAAATACAGCCGCGAGCCAGACACCGTGAGTTCGGACGGACTCGATGATCCCGAATCACCCGTCAAATCGGCGACCATCATTGTCCCCGCCTCCGTCCCATCGCTCTTCCATAGTTCCATTCCGTTTGATCCATCGGTGGCGGTAAAGTAGAGAACGCCGTTGACTGAGATCAAGTTGCTCGGGTTCGAATTACCGCTTCCGGCGACGATGTCTTTGACCATAAAAGTCCCTGCTGCGGTTCCATCGGTTCTCCATAGCTCCGTGCCATTGATTCCGTTATTGGCCTGGAAGAAGAGAACGGAACCCACTGCCGTAAGATTCCTAGGATAGGCTGATCCGGCACCCGGCGCGATATCCTTAACCATTAGTGTACCGGGTGTGGTTCCGTCACTTCTCCACAGTTCCACGCCGGTGGACGGGTCCATCACCACGAAAAACAAAGTCGCTCCCGCTCCCGCGAGCGTAAAGACACCTCCGTTTCCACTGTCTAGGAATGCTTCCGCTCCAGAACTTGCATCCATGACGAGAACAGTTCCCGCCGCCGTGTCATCACTTTTCCATAGTTCATCTCAGGGCTTCTCGCGGTGGGAAACAATCACTGAAGGGGGAAACATCCACGCAGTGTTGGACACCGTTGCACACCAAAAGGAGCCACCATGCTGACGCGAGCAGGGACGATTCGTCTCCAGGCGGCGGGGCGACGGCCCATGGCGGCATTCAAAGATCCGCCAGATACGCGGCACTCTGGCGGATGCTGGCGAGCGGGTCCGGGGATTGGTCCTGCTCGACGTGGCAGTGGATGACCCCGGCCTCCTTTGCGGCGGCAAGGATCGGCGGCATGGCGATGGTGCCATTGCCAAGCTCCTTGAAGGCGGCGGCGGGCAGGCCACCGGCGAAATTCGGGGTGGCGATGCCATCCTTGAGGTCTTTGAGGTGAAGCTGGGAAACCCGGCCCTTGAGCTTCCGGATCAATTCCACTGGATCGATGCCCGCGACTTTCACCCAGAAGACGTCGATTTCGAACATCATCGCGGGCGAAAACTCCTCGATGAGGATGTCGTAGCCGGATTTTCCGCCGTCCTTCGGTTCAAACTCGAAGTTGTGGTTGTGGTAGGCGAGTTGGTTGCCCGCCTTGGTGGCCATCGCAGCGGCTTTGTTCGAGTTTTCGGCGAGTTTTTGGTAGTCGTCCAGAGTCTTGCGATTCTGCTCCTGAACGAAGGGAATCACCAGGTGGCTGAGACCGGATTTGCCTGCGCGATCAAGAATTTTTGCAAAGTCCGATCTTGCCTCGTCCTTCGGGTTGACGACCGAGTCCCACTCGAAATGCGCCGAGTGGATGGCCAGCCCCGCGTCGCGGGCGGCGCTGGTCATCGCCTCGACTTGGGGAAAGCCGTAGAGTTCCACCTGCTTGTAGCCGGCGGCCGCGACCGCCTTGAGGGTGGCCGGCGCGTCGGCCGCAATCTGCTCGCGCAGGGTGTATAGCTGGATCCCGAGATTGCTGAGATACGGCTCACCGGATCCGGCGGCGACCAGGTTTCCAACGGGTGACATGGCAAGGGCGGAGGCGGCGGTGGTTTTCATGAATTTTCTGCGCTGCATGGATTTGCTCTATGAAATGCTACGGAGAATGCCAAGGAGCGTTTCCAAACTCCTCTTTGCCAGCGGCGTGAGTTTGCCGTGCGTATGGCCGCACTCAGGACCGAGCTTGCCGTGGGGGTGGCAGCGGGTGTGAGGACTTCGCGCAGGCCGTCGATGTGGACGTGGGTGAATCTGAGACGGAAACCAGTGCCATATGGCAGAAGCCCGTAAGTGCTTTGCTGTTTAGCGAATTTCAGCACTTTTTGATCATCCTTGGGGGAATCACACTCCCACCCGCAAGTCTCTCACCGTCCACAGCATTCCCTTCGCGCCACTGCCGCTTCCTCGCATGCTTCGCGCGCCATCCTTGCGCCTCGGCCCGAAGCGGTCGCGCGCCCTGGCGAACGCCGCATTTACAAATTCCCTGCTGCCGATCACCGCCCCGTCGGTGAAATACCTCAACAACCGCGCCGCGTCGGGAAAACTGCCCGGCCTGAGACAGCGAACATCGTCGAAAGCATACATATCTGTGTATGCTTTCGACGATGTTTTCCGCTTCAGGCCGGGCATGGCGCGGTGGCCACCGCGTTCGCCGTAGCAATGCCGGCTGGCGCGCAAAGACGATGGAGTGGCTAGTCTCGGGTCAGCGTGAGAGGGCGTCGGATTGATTGACGAAATCATCGCCATCCCACTCGGCATCGCTCCTGACCATCTTTGCGGCGGCTTCTTCGGCCTTGCGGGCGGTCTGCATGCGGACCAGTTCGGCGTGGGTGGTGAAGTAGGGCAGGCTGTATCCGCGGAAGTCATCGAGGGTTTCGAAGCCCTTGGACTCCATGAATCCTAACAACTCATTGCAGAGGCCCTGGACCATGCCGTAGCCGGCTTTCATCACACCGGTGCAGACCTGCACGGTGTGTGCGCCGAGCAGGATGAACTGCGCGGCATCGCCGCCGGTTTCGATTCCGCCGATGCCGGAGATCGTGCGGTCCGGAAACTCCTTGTTCATGAGCTGGGCGATTTCCATGACCATGCGCAGGGCGATCGGTTTCACCGCCTTGGACGAGTAGCCGCCGGGTGTGGTGTAGCCCTCCACGGTGGGCTCCGGGCGGAGGGTTTCGAGGTTCACGCCCATGACCGAGCGAATCGTGTTGATCGCCGAGATGCCGTGGCAGCCGGCACGCAGCGAGGCGGCGGAAGGGTCCTCGATATGGGTCACATTGGGCGTCATCTTGGCCCAGACGGGGATTTTTGAAACGCCCATGACCCAGCCGCAGACTTCCTCAAGAATCACCGGATCCTGGCCCATCGCCGCGCCCATCTTGCGTTCCGGCAGGCCGTGGGGGCAGGAAAAATTCAGCTCGAAGGCGTCCACACCCACGTCCTGGCAGCGCTCGATGATTTCGCACCACGCGTCCTTGTTGTATTCCTCCATCACCGAGGCGATGAGCATGCCATCCGGATGCGCGTCCTTGATCGCCTTGTATTCATCCAGCCAGATCTCGAACTTGCGGTCGCTGATGAGCTCGATGTTTTCCCAGCCGATGACCTCCTTGCCGTCGTTGGCCATGAGTTTCGCATAGCGCGGGCCGACGTTGACGACTTTCGAGCAATCGAGGCTGACGGTCTTGGCGATCACGCCGCCCCAGCCTTCCTTGAAGGCGCGGTTGATGACCTTGGCATTGGTTCCGGGCGGACCGGAACCAATGACGAAGGGATTTTTGAATTTCAATCCATTGACGGTGGTGGCGAGCGTTGGCATGGCGGAGAAATGCGGGGGATTGGAAAGAACTAGCTCAAAATGTGCCTGACTGGAAAATCATTTTTCAAGGCTCACGGATTCGGCCGCATCCAGAGATAGACCCAGCGCTCGGAAACCACCTTGCCAGAGGCATCCTGGAGCTCACAGGTCATGTCGATCTGATCAAGGTCCTTCGTTGGATCCACGACGAAGAAAGCGCGCAGCACCTGGGGCATGTGGAGCTTGTCGCTGCGGCCGAGGCCGGCGGGAAGATCATCCACATTGGCCATGCTCACGTCACTGAGTCCGACGTGGAGCAGCTTCGCGGACTTCTGATTGATGGTGACGACCGGTTTGATGCCGGAAACATCGTCCCACTTGGGATCGCCGACCTTGGCTTCCGGTTGCAGCGGCTTGGCGAAGTCGATGGCCATGAGGATCTCATCGGGTTTCTGGACCGGCGTGCCGGAGCGCGTCGCCCTCACTGAAAAGAGTCCCGACGGCGCGGGATCGCGCAGCCAGTGCAGGCGGTAGTGGAAATGATAGGGCTTGCCGGTTTCGAGGCCCGGCTGGGGGTCCCAGACGAGGATCACATTATCATTGGTTTCATCGATGGTGGGCATTTCGATGAGATGGAGCCTGCCGAGGTCGAAGCCCTTCACGGGCTCCACCCGCACGGTCGGGCGGTGATGATAACCGGCCTCGATATCCTGATAAGCGGCGAACGAGCGGTCGCGCTGGACAAGCGACCAGGAACGTGGCTTTTCCAGGGTGAACACGCAGTGACGGAAACGGTTGTGCGAATGTTCCAGCGGACGGAAGTGGAGGTTTCCGCTATCCAATTCCATCAACAAGCCATCGCTGTCATGCACTTCCGGGCGGAAGTCATGCGGCTTCGGATGGGTTCCCTCACCGAACCAATACATCGATGAAAACGGCGCGAGGCCGAGTTGTTTCACCGGCCGGCGCAGGGTGATCTCCGCCTCAATGTCCATCACGGTGTCCGCGCCCGGAGTGATGGTGAACTGATAGGCGCCCGCAACGCTCTCACTTTCTAACAAAGCCCATGCCCTTAGCGACTTCGCGTCCTTTTCGGGCCGTTCGAGATAGAACTTCGTGAAATCCGGAAACTCCTCGGGCACGCCGGGCAGGCCGCTGTCGATCGATAGCCCGCGCGCGGACAAGCCGTAAGGCGAATTCGCCGGGATCGCCCTGAGGTAGCTGGCACCGAGAAAGACCAGGAACTCATCCATGTAGTCCGCTGAGTTCAGGTTGCAGCGCGCGCGCCATCCGGCGTAACCCGCTGGCGGCGGCGTGCCGGCCGGGATCTTTTGTTTGCCGTAGTCGAAAAGTGTTGGATCGAATTTGAGCGGAGTTGATTTCCCATCCACCACCTCATGGATCGTCACCATTTTCTTGGCGGTCCATCCGGGGTGGAAGAAATCGATGGAAAATGGCAGTTGTTGTTTCGCCCACAGGCCGGATTCCATCCTGAAACGGATGTCGCGGTGCTGATCGTAGCTGAGGTTTTTCCAAAACCCGTCGAGTTCGAGTTTGGATTCCGCATGGGGTGCGGCCGCAAGTCCGCGGGCCGATTCGCGGAGTTTCTCAAACGAGAAATCCGCTGCAGATGACGTGGTGCTGAGGAGGCCCATCAGGGCGAGTGCCGGTCCAAGCGTGCGAAATGGGAGTGTCATGAGTCGTTCTTATGGTGCAAGTGCGCCGGGCTGGCAATCACGCGATCAGCAATGCCGAAGTTCAGGAAGGCTGCAAGCCGGTCCGCGAGCCATGGCTCCGCCTCCCACGGCACCCGGTGGCTGCTGCCCGGCGCAATGGCCAGCGCGGCATGCGGGATTTCC
>JBGSUP010000191.1:0-3205 GCA_041753485.1 Akkermansiaceae bacterium | reverse complement strand
GCCGCCCCGCCGGGCGCGCCCTCGACCTGCACCTGATAGGTCCGCGGATGCTCCAGCGCCGGATCTAACAACCGATGGTTGAACCCTGCCTCGTCACTCAGCAGCAGCAGGCCCTCCGAATCCATGTCGAGGCGGCCGACCGGATAGACCGCCGCGGGGAACCCGGCTTCCGCAAGCGTCCGCTGGCCCGGTTGATCGGGAGTGAACTGGCAGAGCACGCCATAGGGCTTGTGGTAGGCGATGACCAAAGCGATGTTGGGGTCAAGGTTTGCCGTCCTGTTGGTTGATGCGACGGAGGTTTGCAAGGTAGGCATTCCTTGGCGCGGGTTTCACCAGGCGTTCCTCGGTTTCCAGCATGTCGCGCACGCGCTTTCCGCTTCCGGCGATGAGTTCATCGATGATTTGTGCCTCGGGCAGGTTTTTCCAATACTTTTTCGGCATCTCGCTTTGCATGGCCTTCACCTTCAATCGCGCGGGATTGAAAATGCTGCGGTAATAATTCCGCCACAGCTCGTCCAGCGCATCCTCATCCGGCGCGGTCTCACGCGGCACGCCAGGCGTGAAGTGCAGCGACTCCCCGTCCCAGTGCGCGCATTCATGCGGCGTGAGAATCGACCAATCCATCGCCGCAAAACGCTTGCGGAAAAATGGAGCCGCAAGCCGCACGATGCGATACTCCGGCTCGAACCACGCGACGAATTGCTCGCGCCCCGTCACGCCATCCGCGCCCACCAGACGAAAGCGGACGAAGGCATGCATCTTGTGAATTTCCCGGCCCACCACCTTGCACCAGTTCTGCACCTGGCGCAATTCGCGATCGGTGGCCACCGAGAGCAAATGCCGCTCGCCACCATGAGTCATGCGCCACAATAAACGGTAGAGCAGACCCCAGCGCCGAGGATCGGTGTGCGCCGCCGCCGTGCGTGCCATGTCGAGAAACGATGCGGATACCTTCGGCACCACGCCGTATTCCGAAGCGGTCGTTTCCCCCACAAACAAAATGGCCTCGTCCGCGTCGTCGGACCACAGGACCGCATCCGGTTCCACCCGCGCCGCCAACAATCCCCGCGCGGCGTCGCGCCACGATTCGAAACTTGGCTCGATGAGGATGTTGCGCATGGTTCCTTCGGTCGGCCCCCCGGTTTTAATCCACGAATTGGCACAATGCAAACGGGTGATTGCGCGCCCTGATGGAACAACGGCTCGATCATTTCCAAAATCCGCGCCAAGCCCGTTCGAAGCGTGAAAGCCGACTGTTCAAAGGGTTGAAAAAAAATCCTTCTTAGTGGGATATTCCCACCATGAAAGTTCAAACGATCGACACCAAGCGTCGTCTCGTGCTTCCCGGTGCCACACCCGGCGAATGCTACTCCGTGAGGGAAGCTGCACCTGGTCACTACGAACTGTCCAAGGTCATTCCCGCTGCCAGAAAGCCGAAACTCAAGCCAGCGGAAATCGATGCCTTGTTCGTCTCCGCTGCCCTCACACCCAAGGTGAATTGGGAACAACTTCGGGTCCTCACACGCGAACCGTGATTTTTTTAAACACCAACGTGCTCATCGACGCATTCGATCCCTCCGCGCGCTTGCATGCCTGGGCCTCGGATCTCAACGGCGGTGCCATACTGCTGGCTCTTGGCGCATAGTTCAGGCGGGAAAAAGCGGCCGGATGAAATTCGCCATCCTCCACTGTGATTTTTCCGCCGCTGAAGGCGTGATCAGCCCATCTTGCAGTAAATCCAATTCCAATTCTCTGCCTGTCATGAGCAAGAAGCCCATCAAACGCCGGGCTGCGTTCGCTCGTGAGAAGAAGTGCTGCCAGGGAATCCGCGGCAAGCCCGGACAAACTACCGTTGCTCCGATCAAGGCCTGGCGGGGTTCGCCTGCCGGACCTCCACGGCCCCTGACAGCGCGGAGAGCCAAACCCGGTGCCCGGGTTTCGGCAATCCTATTTTCCGCGGGTGGCGGAATGCATTTCGCGGAATCCATCGATTCAGATTGGCGGAGCGGGGCAGCCCGTAGTTAAGTCCCGCAGATGACATCCGGTGGTTTGGGCCTTCAGGGGAAATTCGTGGCGGCGTTGCTGATCTCGGCGGCCCTGCCGTTCCTGATCGGGCTGGTTGTGCTCGAGACCTCGGGGTATGACTATTTTCTGAGGGAACGCGGGCGATTGAACCGGTCGGAGGCACTCAATCTCGCCCACTTGCTTGAAGACGCGGCGGATCTTCAAGGCGAGACCCTGCAAACCTGGTTGGCGGCCGATCCAAGGCTGTTGCGCGTGGTCACCACGATTAACCGTCAAGACGCCGACCGGCAGCCGGCGGAACTGATTCGCGAAACCCGCGAGATCGACGAACTCTGGCCGTCGCTGCCCGAAGACGACCCGCGATTGAGCGCCGTGCTGGTCAATCCCGGCTCCACGAGCTTGCGCCAATACGTCACGCGCAATCCGGAAGTGGCGGAAATTCTCGCCACCGATGCCGAAGGCCGCCTCGTCGCAGCCACCGGCAAATCCAGTGATTACAGTCAATCCGACGAAGAGTGGTGGTGGGAGGGCACTGCCCTCAGCCCGGAAGAGCGCTGGGCCGACGTGCTGCGATTCGATGCCAGTTCGGGGGTGTTCTCGCTGGATGTGGTGTTACCGCTTTATGAGGAAGGGGAACTGGCGGGGGTCGTCAAGATGTCGGTGGACGTTTCCTCCCTGTTCGCGGCCTTGGGCTTTGATGGCGAGGCGAGCGGAGAGCGCTGGGAAGTGGTGCTGGCCGACGGCTGGATTCTGGCAAGCTCCCGCAGTGGCTTTGTGCCGCTCCAGGAGCGGATCACGGCCAAAACCCGTAAAATGATCCAGCAAACTCGGGAAGGCTGGTTTCTCACTCAGGATGGGAACGGTGAAGCCTGCATGACCGGCTTCGTGACGATGGGAAATGGACAGAACACGCCGGACGCCTATGTGTTGTTCTCCTCGCGGCGCGATGATGCGATCGCCGCGTTGCAGCGGAAATTTCTCGAAGTGGCCGTGGCTGGTGCGGTCGTGCTGGCGCTTTGCTCGCTGGCGGGCTTCTATCTGATCCGCCGCAAAATCCTGCTGCCGCTCACCACGCTCGGGCACGCCGCCAAGTCGATCTCCGCCATCGCCCGGCTCCAGCCGCCGGGGGCACGCGACGAGCCAGCGCTCGAACGCCAGCGGGAGCAGGCCGAGGCCGAAC
>JBGSUP010000190.1:0-3276 GCA_041753485.1 Akkermansiaceae bacterium | reverse complement strand
GCCTCGAGGACCGGGTCCAAGGCATCCGCCGCCGCCGCGTGCGAAGGATCGCCAGCTTCTGAGGGATCGTATTTTCCAAGCCGGGGTTCGACAAATTTCACGATCACAAATCCGATCACAATGGTGAGGAAAATGGCTGAGAAGGATTGGAAAAAATAGTCAGCGGTGATGGAAATCTCCTGGGTGCCGCCGCCCATGGCGAGCACTTCGTTGGTGATGCCGTAGAGCATGGCATCGGTCGGCGTCGGTATCACGTTCGTCATGAATCCCGCCGCCACGCCCCCGAAACCCGCTGCCAGGCCGGCGATTGGGTGCCGCCCGACCGCCATGAAAGCCGCTGCCCCGAGCGGGATCAGGATCAGGTATCCCGCGTCGGAAGCCACACTCGAAAGCACTCCCACAAACACAATCAGGAACGCGATGATCATCTTCGGGGCGACCGTCACCAGCTTGCGGATGAGCGCGGCCATCAGCCCGCCAACCTCAGCGGTGCCGGCTCCCATGAGGGCGATCAGGGTGACCGCCAGCGCGCCGAAGCCTTGGAAGTTGGTGACAAAGGATGTGAACAGGAAGCGGATGCCATCGAGGTCAAGCAGGCTCCGGATGGCGACCGTGCGCTCTTTGATTTCGTATTCGACCTCCTGGCCCGAGTAGCCCGACAGCGAGTAGGCGCTCACATCCTCGTATAAATCCGGAGTCGCCTCGATGGCGGTCGGCACGGCTAGATCCTCGGTCACGCTGACTCCAAAAAACGAGAGTACGGCTGAAAGAACAATAATGCCGGCGATCAGATAGGCGAACATTAGAACCGGGTGCGGCACTTTGTTGCCAACCCGTTCGACGGTATCGAGCAGTTTGTCCATCAGGGAGGTTTTCCCCAATTGGGATGTCGGTGTCATACTCATGGCTGTTTGTTTTGGCTGTGTATCGTTAGAGTGTGCGGGGATTTCATCTGCTCAATCGGATGCGGTGCCGGAAGCGACGGGCGATGCCCAGAGTTGGACCAGCTCGAGCGTCATGGCCGTCGCGGCCGCCATGTCCTGCAAGCTGACCCATTCGAGCGGCCCGTGGATTTCCTGCATGCCCGTGAAAAGGTTGGGAGTCGGAACGCCCAGTTCGGTCAAGCGCGAGCCATCGGTGCCGCCGCGGATAGGCTCCGAGAACGGTTCGACTCCCGCTCTGCGGCAGGCCTCGAGCGCCAGATCAACCGGACGCATGTCATCCTCCAGCCAATAACGCATGTTGCGGTATTGAGTGGTGATGTCGCAGGTGATTTCCGCCCGCGGTTCGCCGGCTTGGACGGCCTCGCAGACTTTGCGCAGCAATTCGCCCTGCGCCGCCAGCGTCTCGCGCTCGAAGTCGCGCAGGATGATGTCGATGGTCATCTCTGCGGCGGAGCCGCTCATCCCGACTACATGGAGAAATCCTTGGCGACCCGACGTCGTCTCCGGGGTGAGTGTGGCTTGGGGCAGCATGTCCACGATCTTCGCGGCGAGGTGGGTCGCATTGACGAGTTTGTCCTTGGCCCAACCGGGATGGATCGAGACTCCCTTGATGCGGACCTTTGCCGCATCCGCCGAAAAGGTTTCATAAACGATCTCGCCCCGTTGCGCTCCATCCAGGGTGTAGGCGACATCGGCCCCCAGGTCGCGCGGCAGGTCGGTGTGCACGCCGCGGCCGATTTCCTCGTCACAGGTGAAGCCAATCCGGATTTTGCCGTGCGGGATGTCGGGGTTTTCGAGCAGATGGCGTGCGGCCGCCATGACGATGGCGACGCCCGCCTTGTCGTCCGCGCCCAGCAGTGTCGTGCCGGAGGCGGTCACGATGTCGTCGCCCGCTTTCAAAGCGAGATAAGGCAGTGCCTTGGGCGAGAGGATCATCGACGGGTCGTCGGGCAGCACGATGTCGCCGCCGCCGTAATTCCGATGGACGATCGGGCGGACGTCTTTTCCGGAAAACTGCGGAGCAGTGTCCACATGCGCGAGCAGTCCGATGGTGGGGGCGGGCGTGTCAACCGTCGCCGGGATCGTCGCCAGCACCGTGCCGTAGCCGGTCAGTTCGACGTCCGCCGCGCCGATCTCCCTCAGCTCGCCGGCGAGCAGTTCGCACAGATCCAACTGGATGCGGCTGCTGGGGGAGGTGGTGGATTCCGGGTCCGCGGTCGTGTCGATCCGGACATAGCGCAGGAAACGCTCCTCGAGCTCTTTCACAAACCGGTTGCTCATGGGAGGGGTGGATTGCGATGGAGTGTTGCTTGCGGGGATCGCCGCGCGGCGAAAGTATGCTCGTGAAAGTCATCCAAAGTCTTCCGGGTGGATGAATTGGTGTCAATGGTTTTTGTTTTTTGTTTCCCTGCCTGGCACCATCCGCCCCGATCCGGCCGCGGACACCAGATGCACATCCGCACGGGCCAGCGCGCGGGCCGCTCTGCGCCTGCGCCGTGCCGGGAAATGATCATACAGCAGCAATTCCGCGGGCCTCCATAGAATCACCCAATACACGATGACAAGGCTTTCGGTGATTGCCTTGACCGTCGTCGAGTCGCCGCCGACCAACCCGAGGAGTTCGGTGATCCCGAGCAGCACGGCCACCGCAAGGAAACCGACAAACAGGCTGACCCGTCCGTTCCGGTAGATCTCGCGCAGTTCCTTCTCCGCATCCTCCATGGCTTCGCGTGCAAGAATATCCAGCGCCTTGTGCAGCTCGTTTTCGCGGCCAAGGTCCGTGGCGGGCACCGTGAACTCGACCATAAAGCTCGTCGCCTTGGGTGAACTCCGGACCATGTTGAGAATCCGCTCACCCGCCGCAGGATCGAGCCGCGGGCCGGGAAACGGCGATGCCTCGGGATTCAGCAGCCGGTCCAGCGAACGGACTTCCACGCGGATCGTGGAAACCTGCTCACGCTCTGCTGGGATGGCTGTCATCAAATGGATCTCTATCGGTCCTGGAAATGTTGTCGATCTTGAAAATGGGATCGAAGGGGCAGGGACCGATCCTCCGGGCGGTCCGGCGAGTGGATCGTGCAAGCATAAGTCCGCCATACGCCGTTTGGTATTTCAGCGGTCTGCATCTTGCTCCATCCATTCTCACGGACCGTCCGGAGGCCGGTCCCTGCCTTGGATCTCCGTGGATATTTCCTTTCCAACCGATGAGGTATCCGCAATCACCTTGGCATGCGCGTTTCATCCATCATCATGACGAGGGGGTGGCTGCCGCGATTCGTCCTGTGGTATGGGGTCTGGCTGGTGCTGGCCGGATGGTCGCCGTGGAATGCGG
>JBGSUP010000189.1:0-3593 GCA_041753485.1 Akkermansiaceae bacterium | reverse complement strand
GCGCAGATAGGCCATGAGTTCGCGGCGCCCCGGCTCGCCGTGGCGGTAGGCGGCTTCCGCGGCAACGTATGCCAGCGCGTTGATTTCGGCGAGGGTGTGACCGCGGGCGGCGCTGAAGCGGCGGCGCAGCGAATCGTCCGTGATCACCGCATAGGCGTATCCCAGTCCGGCGATGTTCCAGGTCTTGCTGGGCGAAAGCAGGGTGATCGTGCGTTGCGCGAAACGCTGCGGCAGGTTGAGCGCGGAACAGTGGGGCGTGGCCGCTTCATCGAAGATGAGATCACAGTGGATTTCGTCGGATACCAGCACCAGGTCATGGCGCTCGCAGAAGGTGGCGAGCCGCGCGATTTCCTCATCGGAAAAAACCCTGCCCAGCGGGTTTTGCGGATTGCAGAGCAGGAAAATCCTGGTGGCCGGAGTGACGGCTCTTTCCATGGCTTCCCAATCAAAAGTCCAGACCGCACCGTCGAACACATGATCGGTCGTGATCAACGCGGCCGGTGCGTCGTGATGGATGCCGAGAAACGGCGGATAGACCGGCGTGCAGGTCATTACCGCCTCGCCGGGTTTGCAAAAGGCGCGCGCCGCCAGCGACAGCGCCGGTACCAGACCGCCGAGGTGGACGATGTGCTCGACTGCCACCGTGGCACCTCTGCGCTCGCGGAGATAGTCGATGACCGCCTCGTTCAAGCCCTCGTGGGCCTGGGCGTAGCCGAAGATTCCGTGATCCACACGCCGGTGGAGCGCCTCCAGGATTTCAGGTGCCGAGGCAAAATCCATGTCCGCCACCCAGAACGGATCCAGTTCCGGCCGCCGGTCGTATTTGATGCAGCCGGTGCCACGGCGCGGGATCGGGGTGTCGAAGTCGAAGATCATTGCAGACGGCTTTTCATTGGGAGTGGTGGAATTTTCAAGCGTGGAAATGACAAGGTTGGGCCACGCAATGCTTGCAGGCGGAGCTTCAGGCGGGTCAGGGTGGCGCGTGTCCGAGACTTTGGAAAGCACCCGTCGCTGGAGTGGATTTGTCTGCCCGGATTGCCGCTTCGTGTTCCGTGTTCCGCGGGATCACGATGGTCAGGGTTTGGTATGCCCCAGTTGCCGGCGGGTTCTCAAAATCCCTTCCCAGGGCGATCAGACGCTGCCCCTGGTGGTGCCCTTGCCGGGCGTGAACGGGAATGCCGCGGGCGCGCCTTCCAGTGGCATGCAGGTCCGTCGCCGGAAAAAATCACGCCACCACGGGGAGGACCACGCGTGGGATCGCTCGACAAGCGTCTCGCAATCCTCGTCCCGGCGGGAAAAACGCCAAATGCGCTGGATGCTTGTCGGTGGTGGCTGCCTGTTCGCACTCATTGTCGCGGGCGTGCTCATCGCGATGCTTCGCGTCGAAGCGCCGCAAGCGACCATGGTGCAACCGAGACCCGCAGCCCGGGAGACCCCCGCCAACACGCCCGACCCGATGAGCGATGCCGCGTTTCTGGCAGCGGCGAAACCGCTTGCTGAATCATTCCTCAATGCCACGAACGCCGGGGAATTGCTACCGCTTGTCCGGGACCCGGCCACTGCGGAACCCCGGATCCGGAAATTCTATCCCGGCGGAGCGATCAAGCCTTCCGGCATGGCGGCATTCGACACGCGTGCGGAGGTTGTCCGCGAGGGATCTTTCCTCACCGTCCATGTCCGCACCCGCGAATTCGAGGAAAAACCGCTAACCTTCATCCCAACGGCGGACGGCTTGAGGATCGACTGGGAAAGCTGGGTGGGCTGGTCCGAAATGCCATGGCAGGAGTTCCTTGCATCCAGGCCCGCCAAGGCGGCGTTGTTCCGCGTCAGTCTGGGGCCGGTCGAATATTATAACTTCGCGTTTTCCGATGACCGGAAGTGGCGGTCCTACCGGCTCGAATCGCCCGACGGCGAGCATGCCGTCTATGGCTACGCCGGACTGGACACCGCGCTGGACGCCAGACTCCGCCCGCCGCCAGACGTCAAGAAAGTCCGCCTCACCCTCTCGCTCAGGTTCCCGGAAAACGCGAGCTCGCCAAACCAGGTGATCATCGACGGGCTGGTCACCGAGGGCTGGGTGCTTGAAGCCAACCAATCCCCGTGACACCGACCACCTACGACAAGGCACTCGAACTCAATCTTGATCCGCAAGTCTATGGCACCTTCGCCGAGATCGGCGCGGGACAGGAGACGGGCAATTGGTTCTTCCGCGTCTCCGGCACCGCCGGCCTCGTCGCCAAGACCATCTCCGCCTATGACATGACCATGAGCGATGCCATTTACGGCCGGGCAGAGCGATATGTCTCCGCCAACCGCCTCTCGGCGATGCTCGATCACGAATATGCCATCCTGCTCGAACGCCTCGGCCCGAAACGTGGCGACGACACCACGTTTTTCTCATTCTGCAACACGGTGCGCGCCCGTGGCTATCTGGACTGTGGCGAGTGCCACGGCTGGCTGGGCATCCGCTTTCAGATGAAGCCCGGCGATCCTCCTTCCGACATCACGCTGCACGTCCGCCTGCTCGACACCCGCACCATCGACCAAATGGAGGCCCTCGGCGTGATCGGAGTGAACCTGATCCACTCCGCATTCCGCCACCGCGGCCATCTCAGGAAATTCGTCGAGTCGCTGGTGGACAATCTCGCGCCCGGCAGGGTGGAGGTGGATCTGTTGAAGTTCACCGGTCATGGCTTTGGCTTTTTCGACAATCGTTTGTGCGCGCTGCAGCTGGTGGAGAGCGGTCTCACTGATGCCACCATGTTCCTGCCCACCGGCGAGGTCGTGCAACCCGCCGAGGCACTCTACCGCCATCCGGTGCTGCTGCTGCGCGGCAGTTTCGATCCGGTGATGAACCTGCATCTGGCCATGCTCGAACAGGCGCGCGCGGGATTCTCCCGGGCACTCGCGGAGGAAGACCGCCCCATGGCCTTCGAACTCTGCGAAATCTCAATGCACAACCTGCTGCGCGGCTCCGGCGTCGATCCCGTGGATTTCATCGACCGCTCGGACGCGCTCCAATCGTTGGGCAAAACCGTGCTGGTTTCCCGCTGCGCCGAGTTCCACCGCATCGCCGCGTTTCTCAACCGCTGCACCAACAAGCCGGTCGGCATCGTCCTGAGCATCGGTCTGCTCAACGAGCTCTTCAAAGCGAAATGGTCGGACAATCTGGCGGGCGGCCTGCTGGAGTCATTCGGCCGCCTGTTTAAGGAGGGCGTGACGCTGCAGGTGTTTCCCTGGCAGAACCGCAAGACCGGGGAATTGGTCACGGCGGAGACATTCATGGCCCCCGAAAACTGCCGTCATCTCTATCAGCATTTCGTCGAAAACGGCCGGATCCAGGGGATTTCCTGCGGCGGCGAATCGCTGCTCGCCTTCACCGGGCGCGACGTCTGCCGGATGATCCTGGCCGGTGACGGGCGCTGGCGCGAGCTGGTGCCCGAGCTGGCATGGACGATGGCGGAGCGGCATGCCCGGCTTCACCAACCGTGAGCGGCGGCTGAAATTGCGCCGACTCCTGGCGACCTGCTCTTGACCGCGGCCCGTCGCACTCCTACCAAGTGGCCATGTCCCCACTTTACGAAGGCAAATCC
>JBGSUP010000188.1:0-2107 GCA_041753485.1 Akkermansiaceae bacterium | reverse complement strand
CGACTGGCGCAAACGCACCCGCGAGCTGGCGGCGAAAAAAGCCGCCGGGCGTGTCGGCAGGCCCGGTGACCAAAATGGAACCGCCGGGCACCCGGCTTCAGTCCGGTCTCCCCGCCTGCCTCGCCCATGAATCCTTGAGGGCGACGCTGCGGTTGAACACCGGGCTGACGCTGGGCCGGTGGTCCTTGGAATCGGAAACGAAGTAACCGATGCGCTCGAACTGGCAGCAAAATCCCGGCTCCGCCGCGGCCAGCGCAGGCTCGATCTTGGCAGTGATGGTTTTAAGCGAGTCGGGATTGAGCACGCTGGTGAAGCCGGCTTCGGCCGCATCGGGGTTCTCCACGCTGAACAAGCGGTCGTAGAGCCGCACCTCGGCATCCGCCCCGCTGGCAACATCCACCCAGTGAATCGCCGCCTTGCACTGCACTCCTTCCGGAGCGTCATTGCCAATGGTGCCGGGCAGGATTTCGGCGCGGATCAGGGTGACCTGTCCATCGGCATCCTTTTCAAACGCCGTGCAGCGGATGATCGGGCCGCCGCGCAAGCGCACATGGCGGCCGGGGCCGAGCCGATGGAACTTCTTCGGCGGATCCTCCATGAAGTCCTCGCGTTCGATCCAGATTTCAGAGCCGATGGGGATCACGCGCCCGCCCGCCTCAGGGTTTTGCGGGTGATTGGCCACCTCGATCAGGGTCAGCGGCTCGGCCGACCGGTTTTCGAGAGTCAACCTGACAGGATCAAGCACGGCCATCCGGCGCGGTGCCTCGCGGTTGAGGAAATCGCGGACTTCGAACTCCAGCAGCGCGACATCGGTGGTGCTGTTGAACTTGGTGACGCCGATGCGTTTGCTGAAATCGCGGATGGCTGCGGCCGGGTAGCCGCGGCGGCGGAGGCCGGATATCGTCGGCAGCCGCGGATCGTCCCAGCCGCTGACGTGGCCGTCCCGCACCAGTTGGAGCAGCTTGCGCTTGCTCATCACGGTGTAGGTCAGATTCAGGCGCGCGAATTCGATCTGGCGCGGCCTGGAGGGTACTGGGCAGTGATCGATGAACCAGTCGTAAAGCGGCCGGTGGTTCTCGAACTCGAGGGTGCAGAGCGAGTGGGTGACGTGTTCCAGCGCGTCTTCCAGCGGGTGGGCGAAGTCATACATCGGATAGATGCACCAGTTGTCGCCGGTGTTGTGGTGGTGGGCGTGCATGATCCGGTAGAGCACCGGATCGCGCAGGTTCATGTTCGGGGAGGCCATGTCGATGCGGGCGCGCAGCACGCACTCGCCCTCCTTGAAGCCGCCGAAGCGCATCTTTTCGAACAAGGCGAGGTTTTCCTCCACGCCGCGCTCCGCACATGCCGAGCGGCTGCCGGGCGTGGTGAGATTGCCGCGTTTCTGGCGCATCTCCTCGGCGCTGTCGTCATCGACATAGGCCTTGCCCGCCTTGATCAGATGCACGGCACAGTCGTGGAAGAACTGGAAGTAATCGCTGGCGAAATAAAGGTCCTCTCCCCAGTCGAAACCGAGCCATTTGACGTCCTGCTTGATGCTTTCGACGTATTCGCTCTCTTCCTTCTCCGGATTGGTGTCGTCGAAACGCAGGTGGCATTTTGCCGCGACCGGCCGGTTCTCAAGCGCGATGCCGAAATTCAGGCAGATCGACTTCGCATGGCCGATGTGCAGGTAGCCGTTGGGCTCCGGCGGAAAGCGGGTGATGACGGTGGCGTGTTTGCCGGAGGCAAGGTCATCGGCGATGATCTCGCGGATGAAGTCGGGTTTGGTGATGGAGTCGTCAGTCATTGAAAGAAGATTTTTTGAACCACAGATGGAAGAGAAGATGGTTTGTGGATGCATGAAGTCATGTCAGGTGGGCTTCCGGGATATCAGCCACGAACGAAAGCCCCATCCCTTCGTTTGTCTGCGTGAATCCGTGTCCATCTGCGGTTCATTGAATTTATTCAGCCAGTTCCTTGAGAAGTTCCTGGTTGAGGAGGATGCCGGCTTCGAAGCTGGCGACAGGGAAATTCTCGTTGGGCGCGTGGATTCGCGCGTCGGGCAGGGCGAGGCCTAACAAGAGGGTGTCCGCGCCGAGGATGTCGCGGAAGGTTTGCACGATGG
>JBGSUP010000187.1:0-3675 GCA_041753485.1 Akkermansiaceae bacterium | reverse complement strand
CCGTCGTTAAAGGTCACAAATTGTGACCTTTAACGACGAATCCCCATCACAACTCTTACACTGATCACTGCTGACTGATCACTCGGCACTTCCACCTCTCACCACCATGTCCCGCCCCGCATTCACAGAAATCCCCTACGCCACCGCCCCATCCAAAACGGGTTACGACCAGTGGGCCGCCGCCCTTGAAAAGGAACACGGCAAGCCCATCGGCGCCATCGTCTGGGACACCATGGAGAAAATCCCGGTCAAGCCGCTCTATACGGAAGACGACATCGAAGGCATGGAGCACCTGAAATACCAGGCCGGCATCGCCCCCTTCCTCCGCGGCCCCTACGCCACGATGTATTGCTTCCAACCGTGGACCATCCGCCAATACGCCGGATTCTCCACCGCTGAGGAATCCAACGCCTTCTACCGCCGTAACCTCGCCGCCGGTCAAAAGGGCCTCTCCGTCGCCTTCGACCTCGCCACCCACCGCGGCTATGACTCCGATCACGAGCGCGTCGTCGGTGATGTCGGCAAGGCCGGTGTCGCCATCGACTCGATCCTCGACATGAAGGTGCTCTTCGACAGCATCCCGCTCGATAAAGTCTCCGTCTCGATGACCATGAACGGCGCGGTGCTTCCCATCCTCGCCTTCTACATCGTCACCGCCCTCGAACAAGGTGCGACCCTGGATCAACTCGCCGGCACGATCCAAAATGACATCCTCAAGGAATACATGGTGCGGAACACTTATATCTATCCGCCCGAACCCTCGATGAAAATCATCGCCGACATCTTCGAGTTCACCTCGCAGAAGATGCCGAAGTTCAACTCCATTTCCATCTCCGGCTATCACATGCAGGAAGCCGGCGCCACCGCCGACCTCGAAATGGCCTACACCCTGGCCGATGGCTGGGAATACCTCCGCACCGGCATCGCCGCAGGCATCGACATCGACGCCTTCGCGCCGCGCCTCTCGTTCTTTTGGGCGCAAGGCAAAAACCACTTCATGGAAGTCGCGAAAATGCGCGCCGCCCGCGTGCTTTGGGCGAAGATCGTCAAGACCTTCAACCCGAAAAACCCGAAGTCGCTCGCACTTCGCACCCACTCGCAAACATCCGGTTGGTCGCTCACCGAGCAGGATCCGTTCAACAACATCGCCCGCACCTGCATCGAAGCCATGGCCGCCACCCTCGGCCACACCCAGTCGCTGCACACCAACGCGCTCGACGAAGCCATCGCACTGCCCACCGATTTCTCCGCCCGCATCGCCCGCAACACGCAGATTTTCCTTCAGGACGAAACCGCGATCTGCCGCGTGATCGATCCGTGGGGCGGCTCGTATTACCTCGAAGCCCTCACCCACGAGCTCATCCACCGCGCCTGGGCCCACATCATGGAAGCCGCGGAATATGGCGGCATGTCCAAGGCCGTCGAAGCCGGCATCCCGAAAATGCGCATCGAGGAAGCCGCCGCCCGCCGCCAGGCCCGCATCGACTCCGGGGAGGAAACCATCGTCGGCGTGAACAAATACCGCCTCGCCAAGGAGGACCCGCTCGACATCCTCGATGTGGACAATACCGCCGTTAGACTTTCCCAAATCGAGCGACTCAAAAAACTCCGCGCCGAGCGCGACGAAGCGAAGTGCCAGACCACCCTCAAAGCCCTCACCGACTGCGCCGGTGGCGGCGAAGGCAACCTGCTCGCCCTCGCGATCGAGTGCGCCCAGGCCCGTGCCTCGCTCGGTGAGATTTCCGACGCCATGGAAGTCCACTTCGGCCGATACAAAGCCGTCATCCGTTCCATCTCCGGCGTCTATGGCAAGGAATTCAACAACCAGGGCGACATGAAAGACATCCCCGACCTCATCAAACAGTTCGAAGCCGCCGAAGGCCGCCGCCCGCGCATCATGGTCGCCAAGATGGGCCAGGACGGCCACGACCGCGGTGCCAAAGTCGTCTCCACCGCCTACGCCGACATGGGCTTCGACGTAGATATCGGTCCGCTCTTCCAAACCCCCGAGGAAACCGCGAAACAAGCGGTGGAAAACGACGTCCACGTCGTTGCCATGAGTTCCCTCGCCGCCGGCCATAAAACCCTGCTGCCCACCCTCATCGCCGAACTCAAGAAACTCGGCCGCGAAGACATCATGGTCGTCTGCGGTGGCGTCATCCCCGCCCAGGACTACGACTATCTCTATCAGAACGGCGCCGCCGCCATCTTCGGCCCCGGCACCGTCATCCCGGACTCCGCCAGGAAAATCCTGAAGTTGCTACTGGAACAGATCGAGGAGTGAACATCAGGGTAAGGCTGGGCCGCCGTGCCCGGCCCTGAATGCCCCCAAGGGCGAAAAGTGCAAGGGAATGACTACGAGAAGATCTCCCCCCGCGCCAGCGCGGGCTTGAGGAAAAGCCGGAGACGGCCTTCGCCCGCATTTGCAAGCTACCAGCCGCCTCCGGCCACGGCTTATTCGACCGGACCTCCTCCACATGGCGGATATCCGCTCCGGACAACCGGGCTGGTCCCCGAGACGGCGCGGCTGCAAGGGCTTTGCAACACCCTTGCAGGTCTGGCCGTTTCAGACCTGGCTGAAAGCGGGGGCCTGGCGACGCGGAATCCCACGAAGAAGCCCTCGCTGGGGGGCGCGTTGGAGTCGCGTTCGGACGAGGGGAGGAGGGAAGAGTCGAGTTACCACGAACCGCCCCGCAGCCCGCGCGACGAACCAATCACTGCGTCGTTCCATTCCCACACGTTGCCATTCATGTCCGCCGTGCCGAAGAAGTTGTTCGCCGCCGCGCTGCCCACCTTGGTCACGTTGCCGTTCTGGGCGTTCCAGTCCGCGCCGCTTGAGTAATTCGCCACGTTCGCGCCGGAATTGGAGACATCGCCGGTCGTATTCGCAGCGGCCACTGTGGGTGCTGTGTGCTCTGGGTGGCGTAGGTCCAGTAATTGTCGCCACCGCCCGCACCGGATGTCGGATCGTAATACGCGGCTTTGTACCATTCGTCCTCGCTGGGCAGCCAGACGGTGGCCCCCACGTTCTTGGTGATCAGGCCGGTGTTGCCATTGAGCGTGTAGGCCCCGGTCTCGGTGCTGCCGCTGCCCTGGGTTCCGCGCTCTCTTTGGGCGTAAGGGGGTGTTGTGAAAGCGCGTATTCGTCGAGGTCCCACGCCTTATGCCATTCGTGTGCGTGAACCGCCGCGCCTGTCAGCGTGAAAATCACAGGAAGAATCCACGGTTGCATTGTCACCTTGACATATCTGTTAGATAAGCCGTTTTGCCACGAAGTGGGTCACGAGGGAATCGAAATCACCTGCGGGAGCATCGCGGTAGGCCGGGGCGAGGAGTTCGCTCGGAGTTTGGACGAGGTCCGGAGTATTGGGAATCACCGTGCGGCAAGTGACCTGCCAACCGTGCCGCTCGAAGAATCGGACCCAGTCGCTTTTGAGCCAGCGGTTGTGATAGTCCAGGGTGTTGCCCATCACCTGGCGGAATTGGGATTCGGACAAGGTGTATTGCAACCACGGGGACAGCGATTTGTCCGCGTGCCAGCGGTGGTCGCGGTGGTCCATGACATGACTCAGCACACCATCGGGCCGCAGCGCCTGGCCCACCATCGCGATCCATTCCTCCAACTGCTCCGGCGTGTAGTGTTCCATCGTGCCGGTGGAAAACATCAGGCCGATG
>JBGSUP010000186.1:0-4046 GCA_041753485.1 Akkermansiaceae bacterium | reverse complement strand
ACAATCTTCTCGGTGAGTTCGATCCCGCCACGGATTCCATCGGGGACCCGCCGCAACAAGGCCTCGGTGGCTTGGAACGGTTCGTGAGGTGCCGCCTCGGCGACCATGCAGAAGAAGGGTTTGCCCTGGTTCTGCCGGATGAAGCGGACCGCGTTGCCGGAGATCAAGTCCGTGGTGTAGCCCGGCTCCTCGTCGCTTTGCCGGTCGTTCACATACCAGTTCCGCTGGGAACTCCCCTTGGGCTTCTGGGTGAAAAAATCCGTGCCGCCCCCGTAAAATCCGGCGAACGCATCGAAGCCGGCCCGCATCGGCGTGACCGACCACGGGTCTTCAGACTTCGGCTTGCCATTGTGCCACTTGCCAAACACCGCCGTCTGATAGCCCGCCGCCTTGAACGTTTGCGCGATGGTGCGGAGTTTCGGATTCATCCGGTCGCCCACCTCGCCGCCGTAGCCGCTGCGGACCGCATCGCATCCGGTGTAAAACGACGCGCGCGTGGGTGAACATACGGAATTGACCACCAGGTTTTTGAAAGCCACGCCGGAACCCGCCAGGCGATCGATATGGGGAGTCGGGGTTTGAGAACCGTGGAGCGAGATATCATTCCAGCCCATGTCATCGGCGAGGATCACCACCAGGTTGGGGTGGGCGGGTTTCGTCGCTCCAGCGGCGGTAGGGACGATCAGGCATGCGGCACAATAAAATGTGAGCAGTTTCACACGGACACAAATAGTGATGTGTTTCATCATCAGGGCAAGCAAGCAGAAAAGTCTCCCGGCCCGGTCGTCGGGGTAATGATCATTTTCCGGAAGCGATTGCAGTAAGGAGGGGATCAAAGCGCGAGAGAACGTCGAGAGCGTTCATCCGAGATTGGAGATCGTCTGGAAGATGGCGGTGATCATCAGATAGGCCATGGTGCCGATGAGGCCGGCCATGATGATGAGCACGGTGGGCATGATCAGCGCCATGATGCGCTGCAAATCCTTGTCGAGCTCCTTGTCGTAGCGCTCGGCGGCGCGGCGCAGCGATTGGTCGATTTTTCCGGTCTGCTCGCCGACGGAAATCATGTCGATGAGCAGCGGCGGGAAGGAGCCGTTGCGGATCAGGGCTTTGGAGAACGCGCGGCCGTCGCCGACCTGGTCGATCACCTGATCGAGGGCGGCGCGCAGCGAGCGGTTCTGAGTGGCATCGCGCGAGAGTTCCAGCGCGCGGAGCAAGGGCAGGCCGTTGCCGACGAGGTTGGCCATGGTTTCGAGGAACTGGACGTAGAAGCGGCTGGTAATGACGCGGCCAATGAGGGGCAGGCGCAGTTTCATCCGGTCCCAGGTGGCTTTGTTCGCCTCGTTGTCCTTCCATGCCTTGAAGAAGATGCCAGCGGCGAGAAGGGTGAGCAGGATGACGATCCACCACTTGCCGAGAAACTCCGAGATGGCGATGAGGATGGCGGCCCCTAACGGAATCTTGCCGCCGGGAGAGCTCTCGATGAGCTTGGTGAGCTGCGGAATGAGCGTGGTGATGAAGACGATGGAAACGCCGATGCCGGCGAGCACCAGGAAGGCCGGATAGATCATCGCGAGCACCAGCCGGGCCTGAAGCTCGGCAAGCGTCTTGAGGTAATGCGCCTGGCGCTTGAGGATGGTGTCGAGCGCGCCGGAAGCCTCGCCCGCGGCAGCCAGCGAGCAGTAGAGCGAACCGAAACTCGGGCTGACTTTTTTCAAGGCGACGGAGAAATTGACGCCGTCTCTGACAATCTGGCGGATTTTGTAGGAAACGGCCTTGAGGTTGCCGAGTTCCTGGCGGTTTTCCATCGACTTGAGCGCGGGTTCGAGCTGGAGACCGGCGCTGAGCATGTCGGAGAGTTCCTCGGTGAAGAGCACGACTTCCTGGCGCTTGAGTTTGATCGGGCCCTCGGGGATGACGTCTTCCTTCGCCTCGGACTTGCCGGAGGTTTTCGCGTCCTCGTCCGCCTTCGCCTTGCCGGCAGGCTTGCGCGTCTGCACGGCGGCGGCGCTCTCCCTCAGATTGACCGGTTGCAGGCCCTTGCGGTCGAGCATGCGGAGCGCTTCCGGCCGATCCGCGGCGTCGAGCTCCCCGGTGGAGACGGAGCCGCTTGCGGAGAGCGCTTTGTAGGTGAAGACGGGCATCTAGAATTTGAAATTTCAGATTTGAGATTTCAGTCATCCCCGCCGATGTCCGACGAGGTGACGGAGATGACTTCCTCAATGGTGGTCATGCCCTGCATGACCTTGAACCAGCCGTAGGTGCGCATCGGCACGTAGCCATCGCGGAAGGCCTGTTCGCGCATCTTCGGCGCGGGCGCGCTGTGGGCCACGAGTTCCTGCATCGCCGGGGTGAGGAGGATGACTTCGTAAATGGCGAGACGGCCGGAGAATCCGGTGCCGCGGCAGCGGTCGCAGCCCTTGGTCGAGTAGGGCATGCCGGGGATGTCCAGCGGGATGCCGAGATTGTGTTTGTCCAGATCGGTGATTTCGCGTGGCACGCGGCAATGCGGGCAGAGTTTCCGGACGAGGCGTTGGGCGAGAAAGGCGCGCACTGCGGCGGAGACGAGGAAAGGTTCCACGCCCATGTCCACGAGGCGGCTGATGCCGCCCATGGCATCGTTGGTGTGGAGGGTGGAAAACACCAAGTGACCCGTTAGCGAGGCGCGGATGGCGATTTCCGCGGTCTCCAGGTCGCGGATTTCCCCGATCATCACGATGTTCGGATCGGCGCGCAGGATCGAGCGCAGGGCGGTGGCGAAGGTCAGGCCGATCTCGGTTTTCACGGCGATCTGCATCACGCCGGTGAGTTTGTTTTCCACCGGATCCTCGACGGTGACGATGCGCCGTTCCGGGGAGTTCACTTCGCTGAGGAAGGAATACAGGCTGGTGGACTTGCCGGAGCCGGTGGGGCCGGTGATGAGGATGATGCCGTTGGGGAGATTGAGCAGCGCCTGGATCTTGCGCTGCACGAAAGGCTCCATCTGCAGTTTGGCGAGGTTGAATTTCTCCTGGTTGAGCAAACGCAGGGAAACACTCTCGCCCTCGACGGTGGGCACGGTGGCGACGCGGACGTCGATGGTCGCGCCTTCGAATTGCAGGTTGATGCGGCCGTCCTGCGGGATCCGGCGCTCGGCGATGTCGAGGCGGGCCATGATTTTCAAGCGGGCGATCACCGAGCTTTGCAGGGCCTTGATGTTTTCCGGCACGGCGATCTCAATCAGGCGGCCATCGATCCGGTAGCGGATGCGCAGATTGGTGCTCAGCGGCTCGACGTGGATGTCCGTCGCGCGCTGGTCGAGCGCCTCGCGGATGATCTGGTTGACGAACTTGACGACGCTGGCCTCCTCGTCGTCGTCCTGGTCGATGACGTTGGCTTCGTCTTCGCCGGCTTCGAGGTGGTCGTAATCGAAATCGCGGCCCTCTAGGATTTGTTCAAAAGTGTCCGCGCCGACACCGTAGAGGCGGCGCAGTGCCTCGTGCAGGCGTTTGCGGGAAGTCATGCACCAGTCGATCGGCAGCACGAGTTCCTGAGCGGCGGCTTGGCGGGCGACGAGGTTGAAAGGGTCGAAAGTCGCGAGTTTCAGGCGTTTTTGATCGCCCTCGCCGGTGATTTCCACGGGCAGCAGGCGGTGGCGCAGGGCGATCCGTGGTCCGCAGGCTTCACGCAGCGGCAGCGGCACCTCGGCGATCGGGATGGAATCGAGCCACTCCATCCCGAGATCGTGGGCGAGTTCCTTCATGTAGGTTTCCTCATCGACCACGCCGGCATCCAACACATCGTCAATCGGCGAGCGCTGGCGCTGAGCTGCCGATTGCAACACCTCGGTGAGCGCGGGAATGTCCTCGCATCCGGTGCGGCGGGCGGGTTCGATCAAAAGCTGGGTCATGAGTGGCGGAGGTCTTGTCGCTTAAAACCCGCCCGGGCGCAATCTGTCTCTTCAAAATGCCCCGGAACGGAAACGACACAGGCAAAGAGGCAATGAGGAGACCTGACTCCATACTTCCAACCCTGTGGCGGCGGTTGCTTGTGGCAGGGGAAAATTC
>JBGSUP010000185.1:0-10854 GCA_041753485.1 Akkermansiaceae bacterium | reverse complement strand
CGCGTTGCAAAGTGCATTGCCGATTTGTTTCATCGGGCCAACGAGTTCGACGTTTGCGGATTTGAGCATCGCGTCAACGCCGACGACGAGGCATGCGAGGCCGCGGGTTTCGAGGAGTCCTACTGCTTGTTTGGCCATGGTGGTTGTTGGTTATTGGTTGGGAGTTATCAGGAATCAGGAGAGTTTGCGGAAGACTTCCCGGGCAAGCACGAGTTCTTCATTGGCGGGAATGACTAGGATTCTAGCAGGCGAGTCGGAAGCGCTGATGTCGGCCTCACTGGCGCGGCAGACTGCGTTTTTCGCGGGATCGAGTTTCAGACCGAACGCTTCAAGGCGGGTACTGACGGCAGCGCGGGTGTCGGCACCGTTTTCGCCGATGCCGGCGGTGAAGACGAGGGCGTCGAGGCCGCCCAATTCGAGCATGAAGGCACCGATCCAGTGGCGGATCGAGTGGATGAGGGCATCAAGCGCGAGTTGCGCGTCCGGGTTTCCGGCGGCAGCAGCCTGCTTGACGTCGCGGATGTCGTTGGAGACTCCGGAGATGCCTAACAGCCCAGACTCCGTGGTGAGCTGGCGTTCGGCTTCGTCGAGCGAAATGCCGAGAGTGCGCATGGCATAGGGAATGGCCCCGGAGTCGAGTTCACCCACACGGTTGTTTTGCGGCAGACCGCTTTGCGGGGAGAAACCCATGCTGGTGCCGATGGCCACGCCGTTGAGGATGCCGGTGACGGAACTGGAGCCGCCGAGGTGGCAGGAAACCACGCGGAGGGACTTGCCGGAGACGACACCCGGACCGTCGATATACAGCCGACGGGCGATGTGTGCGACGTCCTCGCGGCCGCAGAGTTCGGCGGAGCGTTCGGCGATGAACTTGTGGCTCGCACCATGGAAACCATAGCGGCGGATGCCGATGTCACGCCAGGCTTTCGGGATGGCGTAGTTCGCCGAAGCCTCGCTGGTCCATTGGTAGAAGGCTGTTTCGAACAGCGCGACGAGCTTTGCCTTGGGCAGGGATTTCACAAACTGACGGATGCCGTTGGCATAGGGCGGATTGTGTGCGGGAGCAACGGCGGCAAATCCTTCGATCGCGTCGATTGCCGATTGATCGGCGATCACACAGCCGCTGAGGTTCTTGCCCAACACCGTTTTGAACCCCACCGCATCGATTTCATCCGGGCTTGCGATGACGCCGTCGCGCTGAAGCGTGGCGAGAGCATCATCAATCACGCCGACATAATCGGAAACACGCTCGTAGGCTCCCTTGGCGACGACTTCCCCACCGCTTTCGTCCATGCGGAAGAGGCGGTATTTGAAGGATGTCGAACCGAGGTTGGCAACGAGGATGAGCATGGAGTGAATCCTGAGATTCTGAAGAGCCGGGAAACTGGAATCAGATGGATCAACCCATCCACGAGCCCAGCTTCGAGAGGTCGTCGTGGGGGCGCGGGATGACTTGGACGGAGGACACCTGTCCCAGGTTGGAGGCGGCGGCGGCGGCGGCGTCGAGACCGGCTTTCACGGCGGCGACATCGCCGGTGAAGAATCCGGTGACGAGGCCGGAGCCGATCTTTTCCCAGCCGGTCATTTTGATGTCGGCTGCCTTGAGCGCCGCGTCGGAGGCTTCGACGAGTGAGACGAAGCCTTTGGTTTCGATAATGCCGATTGCTTGTTTGGCCATGATGTTGATGTGGTGTGGGATTTGATGAGAGTGGAAATCTGGGGAAATGTCAGCGGTCATTGGTCAATGGTCATCGGCGAGAAAGCGGTGTCTTAGCCATGACAGATGACGGTTGACCGATGACTTCATCATGCGATGCCGAACTGGCTGAGCAGTTCGGGATGCGGACGGGCGATGACGTGGGCGGAGACGAGCTCGCCGACACGGCCGGCGGCATCCGCTCCGGCATCCACGGCTGCCTTCACGCTGCCGACGTCGCCTTTGACGAGAACGGTGATGAAAGCACCGCCGATCTGGATTTGGTTCACAAGTTGGACGTTGGCCGCTTTGGCCATCGCATCAGTGGCTTCGACGCTGCCGACGTAGCCTTTGGTTTCAATCATGCCGAGTGCACTCATAGTTTTGGTTGGTGGATGTGGTTTGGAGACGGGATTATTTGATCAATTCGCAGAAAGTGTCGGATTTCAGGCCGCAGGCGTTGCCTTCGTCGGTATCGATATGGACTTCGAGCTTGAACGAGGGATCCACGCGGACCACCAGCTTGTCAAAAGTCATGCCGAGCGGGCCGTGGACCCTGAGTTTCATGACATCGAGGTGTTTCACGCCATAAAAAACCGCATCGTCGGGGTGCATGTGGACATGCGGCTGGGCGCGGATGACGCCTTCTTTGAGTTCAAAGTAGCCGTTGGGGCCCATCAGCATGCAGCCGGGGGTGCTCTTGATCTCGCCGGACATGCGGACCGGGATGTCGAAGCCAAGCGAGACGGCATCGGTGAACGCCAGTTCCACCTGATTGAGATTGCGGCATGGGCCGAGAATGCGGAGATTGGAAATCACCCGGCTGCGCGGGCCGATGAGGGTGACCGATTCCTTGGCGGCGTATTGGCCTTCCTGATAGAGCCCCTTCATCGGGGTGAGCTGGTGGCCAGGTCCGAAAAGGGCCTCCACGGCGGCTTGGGTAAGGTGGCAGTGCCGTGCGGAGATATTGACGAGAAGTGCGTTGGGAGCCTTGGAAGCGACCGGAAGAGGGAGACCGAGGCGGGAGTAAACCTGTTCCCTGACCATGTGTTCAATGACCGTCCGCGGAGTGGATTTGGATAGCGCTGCTGCCATGGGTTGAGGGGCTTTTCGTGGTTTGATTTGACAAGTCAATCAAAATTTCCCAAATAACTCCAAGAAAACACAGAAATAACCAAATCCATGCTCGCCATCGAACGCCAACGCCGGATTCTCGATCTTCTGAACAGAGGGGGATCCCTGCGCACCATGGAGACCGCCGAGGCGCTGGGCGTGACCGACGAAACGGTGCGCAAGGATTTCGAATTGCTGGAAAAACGCGGCAAGTTGATCCGCATGCACGGCGGAGCGAGCCGCGTCGAAACAATCCGCGAGGATCTGCCGTTCAACCAGCGCCAGGCGGTTCGCCGCGATGAAAAGAGAGCCATCGCCAAGCTCGCCGCAAGCCGGATCCGGCCGAATGAAAACATCTTCCTCGATGCGAGCTCGACGGCGCTGACGCTGACCGAGTTTCTACCGGATTTCCCGCTGACCATTCTCACGAACGCGCTCAACGTGATCACCGCCCTTTCCGACCGGCCCGGTCTCGAACTGATCTGCACGGGCGGGCTGTTCGATGCCAAGTCGCGCTCGTTCATTGGACTGGTGTCCGAGAACTCGCTCCAACGTTATCACATCCACCGCATGTTCCTTTCGGGAAACGGCCTGAATATCGAGCGGGGAGTGAGTGAGAGCAACTCACGCCAGGCGGCCTTCAAGGAGCGCGTCATTGCCAGCGCCGAGGATGTGGTTTTTCTGGCCGACCACTCGAAGCTGGGACAGAAGGCATCGTTTTTCTTCGCTCAGGTGACGGATCTGGGCTGCGTGGTCACGGATCGGAAAGCAGACCCGGAATTCGTGGAGGAACTCCGGATTCAGGGAGTCGAGGTCCTTATCGAGGAATGATCCCGCTGTTTTCAGAACTCCCACTCCGCGCCCACCCACAGCGACCTCGGCCCGGCCAGGGTGCGGATGCCATCACTGCTGAGACCGGTCTGGATTTCCCCGTCCAGCAAGTTCTCGATCCGAATCTGATAAATTGTCCGCCCGTTGCGCCATGAGGCGCCGATCCTCACCCGCGAGTAGTCCGGGATTGATCGGGTCGCCAACGAATCGTCGAACTGCGAGCTGCCATATTCGCAGCCCGCAAAAAGAGCGAGCCGCTCAACCGGCCGCCACTCGCCGCTGGCGATCAAGCGCAGTTCCGGCGCTTGGGGAAACGGTTTACCTTCTAACAATGGTTGCTCCTTCGACTCACTGAATCGCGTGTCCGACCACAAGCCGGCGAAACCGATCCTCACCGTATCATCCGGCCGCCATTCGATCCCGCCCTCGATGCCCGCCACCCGCGCGGCATCGACATTGCGCCGGATCGAGCCGCTGCCACCCGGAGGAATCGTGCCGAAAATTCCGTTGATCTCCGCGGGATCGGTGACCGGCACGTTGGCCACGGCATCCGCGATCCAATGCTGAAACAGCGCCGCGTTCACCGTTAGATTTTCCGACGGTTTCCATTCGATCGCGGCTTCGATGCTCACAAACCGCTCCGGATCAAGCTCCGGGTTCGCCTCCACGATGTCATTGCGGACGCGAAACGGCCGGTGCAACTCATTGAGGGTCGGCAGACGGAAACCCGAGCCCGCGGATAGCCGGGCATCCAGATCCTCACGGAACTGGCGTGTGAGCTCGACCGAAATCGAAGGTTCAAGACCGTCGCGGTCGGCCTGATCGTCCTCACGGAGCATCTTGCCATTGGTCAAAGACGTTTCGATCCGGCGGCCGTCACGAAGCCGCCATGCATCGAGGCGCGCGCTGCCACTCATGGTGGTGGCTTGGTCGGGCCGGAATTCCGCCACGCCGAAAACGCCGAAAAAGTCCTGGTCTCCACCCGCCTCGCGGCGGCGGAAGCTTCCCACGTCCTCGTTGGTTTCGCCTGAAACCAGGCGTGCGTCCGCACCGGCGAGGAGGTTCCAGCACGCACCATGTTGCCACTGCAGGGTGATGGCACCACCCGTGCCGCGGCCCGGCACGTCGAATTGATCAAGGGCCAGCGTTTCCGCGGAACGGTCCGCATTCACCGAGCTGAATGTCGATTCGAACTCGCGCCGCTGGTGCCATGCGAGCGCCTGCCAGGAAACGCCGGGGTTTTCCGCCGTGACCCGCACCGAAAAATCCAGCGCCTCCGTCGAGTTCCTTGCCAGCGGTGTGCCATTGCCGCGCTCCTCGGTGTAGAGCGAAACGCCCGGCTCCACGGTGAGGCCGGGTGCCGCAAGCCATGCGAGTTTCGCATCCGCGCCCCACAGATCGATGTCGAGCTTGCGATCAACCGGCCCGCGCTGCGAGGGAACCACCGCGAAAAAACCATCCGAGTGCAGGCCGAAGGCCGAAAACATCGCTGATTTGGTCTTCTCCGCATCCGTCATCTGATGGAGCATCGAACCGGCAATGGTCCCCTGCCCTCCTCCGCCCGCTTTCATGACATGCAGTTCTTCAAACGGCGCGCGGCCATTCATCTGGATCACCCCCGCCGGACTCTGGTTGCCCCACACCGCGGCGCGCGCCGAGGGCACGATGCGGATGGAATCCAGTGCCGCCGCATCATGGCGCGCCCAATAGACCCAGCCGCCAAAGGGATCGTTCTGCGGCACCCCGTCTAACAACACAAGCGTCCGCGAAGCCGCCGTCGCTCCGGTGTTGCGCAGGCTCACGCCCGCCGAAGTCGGATTGCCGGCAATCGCCGTCTGCCGCCGGTAGAGCGAAAACGCGGGTTCCTCCGCCAACATCTCGTCGATCGTGCGCGGCGCGGCATCCCGCAGATTCCCGCGGTTCCATTCCGCAATCACCCCTCCACCGCGACCTCCACGGTCCGCCAGCACCACCATTTCCGGCAGCATGGCGGGCGCTTGCGCCGGGGCCTGTAAAACTGATAGAGACCAGCATGCCAGGGCGGCCGCGATCATGCCGGCCGGGAACGGAACATCTCTTGCGGTTGACGGCATGGCTTCCGGCCGCATCCCAATTCAAGCCACCCGCCAGTGCAAGGAGCGATTCCCAGCGGGTTGACACCTGCTCCGGCGGGTTGCATGGTCGCGCGAGCCACTACGATGATTTTCAAAAGCCTCTGTCGCCACGCCGGAATCGGTGCGAATTCCTATCTGCTCGAAACGCGCGCCGCCAGAGTGGTGCTGGATGCAGGCATGCACCCGAAACATGAAGGCACGGAGGCGGTGCCGCACTTCGAGTTTCTTGAGAGCGGCTCGGTGGACTCGGTGGTCATCACCCACTCGCATCTCGATCATGTGGGAACCCTGCCGGTTTTGCTCAAGGATCATCCGGAAGCGAAAGTCTTCCTCACCCCGGAAACCGCCGAGCTCGCATCCGCGATGCTCCACAACTCGGTGAACGTGATGCAGTCCAAACGCATCGAACACGGCATCGTCGATTATCCGCTCTTCGAACACCGCGAGCTCGACCGGATCACTGAAACCTTCGAGGCGCGCGGCATCGAGCGGCCCTTCGCTCTCGACCGCGAGGGCACGATGCGCGCAACGTTCCACGACGCGGGCCACATCCTCGGCTCGGTGGGCGTGACCATCGAAGCCTCCGGCAAGCGCGTGATGTATACCGGCGATGTCAACTTCGAGCACAGCACGCTGCAAAAGGGCGCCTTGTTTCCGGAGGAACAGGTGGACGCGTTGATTGTGGAAACCACGCGCGGTGCCCAGGAACGGACACCGGGATATGATCGCCAGGCGGAGGAAAACGCCCTTGCCGAAGCCATCTCGGGAGTGATCGCCCGCAAGGGCTCGGTGCTGATTCCGGTATTTGCGATGGGCAAGACCCAGGAAGTGCTTGCCATGCTCCACCGTTTCAAGCGCGAGGGCCTCATCCCCAGGCACGCGCCGGTTTACATCGGCGGACTGAGCACCAAGATGACACATGTCTATGATCGCTTCAGCGATGTTTCCCGCCGCCACCTGCCGGGATTCCGTTTCCTGAAGGACATGGAAATCGAAGGCAGCGACCGCAAGCGCAAGGGCCCGATCCCCTTCGGCTCCGGCTGCATCTACGCGCTTTCCAGCGGCATGATGTCCGAGAAGACCGTGTCCAATGTGTTCGCCCGCCAGGGCATTCTCGAAAACAAGCGCCATGGCTTGTTCTTCGTCGGCTACGCGGATCCGGAAACGCCCGGCGGCAGGATCCGCATGGCGAAACCCGGCGAGATGGTTTTGTTAGACCCTGCCCACCCGGCGGTGCCACTCCACTGCGAGATGAGAATCTTCGATTTCAGCGGCCATTCGACCCGTGATGCCATTGCCGACTATGCGGTAAAACTGAGGCCGAAGAAGGCGTTTCTCGTGCATGGCGACGATGATGCCGTCGAGTGGTTCCGCGAGGAACTCCACCGGCGCTTGCCGGAGACGCATTTGATCGTGCCGCTCCCCGGCGAGGAGCACAATATTTAACGGGCAAAACAGGCTTGCCTCAAGGTGTGGAGAGGGCAGATTGGTGGAATGAACGGATTTTCGAAAACGAGGAGGAATTTCCTGCGAGGCACGGGTGCGTTGCTTGGCACCACGGCCATGGGGATCCGGGCGGATGACGAGAATTTCCGCACGGTCTCGATTTTCCACACCACCGACCTCCACGGCCACATCCTGCCGACCCGGACCTACGAGGGCGTTGAAAACGTCGGCGGCTTCGCACGTTGCGCCACTCGCATCCGCCAATGGCGGCGCGAGTCGCCACACTCGCTGCTGGTCGATATCGGCGACGTCTATCAGGGCACGGCGGAGAGTTTGCTGAACAAGGGCAACCTGATGATCGGGCTTTTCAACCGTCTCGGTTACGACGCGTGGGTGCTTGGCAACCACGACTTCGATTGGGGTGCGGAGGCGCTGGAAAACAACCTCACCCTATCGAAAGCACCGATCCTCACCGGCAATATCCGCGTCGGCGGCAAGGCCCCGGGCGCACTCGATGGCGCATGGAAATCCGTTCTGCCGTGGACGATGAAGGAAGTTGATGGTTTCCGCATCGCGCTGATCGGGCTGGTGACACCTGGCATGCACGATTGGCTGGCTCCGGAGACGCTTGGCGGCGTGGTCGTAGAGCACCCACTGGCATCACTGCAAGGTTCGATCGCCGGGGCGCGTGCACAGAAGGCGGACGCCATCGTCGTAATTGCGCACATGGGTTATCGGCCTCAGGATGATTACGCCAATCCGCTGCGCGAAATCCTCAAGCAGGCACCGGGCGTGGATGTTTTTCTGGCCGGTCACAGCCATCAGATCCAGCCCTCGTGGAAGCACGGCAACGTCCTTTGTTCGCAAGCGGCGTATTTTGGCATCCACTGCGGCCGGGTGGATCTCGTATTCGACCGGAACAGCCGCAAGCTCGTCGGCCGCGAGGCCCGGACGGAATTGATGGACGGGAAATTCGAATTTGATCCCGCAGTGATGGAAATGGCCGCCCCGAATCTCAAAACCGCGGCGGAGCAACTCGCCCGCAAGCTGGGAACCGTCGCCAGGCCTGTCAAATCCGGTGGCCATGACAATCCGCTCGCGCAGCTGTTTTGTGAATGCTTCGCGGAGGCGCTGCGGCGCAACCAAACGCCGGTGGATGGCGTCTATCACGGCACTTTCGGAACCGGGGACCTGCCGGCGGGCGACATCACCGTCGGTGATTGCTGGAAGTTGCTGCCCTATGAAAACCGGCTCGTTACCGCTGAAATCGGAGCCCGCGATCTCATCGAAATCATCAAGGAAGAACGCAGCCTCAAGAAATCCGACCGCATTCTCTGGCCCTTCGATCTGAAGCTCGACAGCCAGGGTGGCATCCTTTCCTTCAAGCACCGCGACACCGCCGTGGCGGACGACGCTCGTTTCACCATCGCCTTCAACTGCTACGACGGCCAATCCGGCAGCCGTGCGCTCATGCGCCTGCGCGAAATCGTCTCACGCCCCTCCGCCAAACGCCACATGACCGGCATCAACACCCGCAGCGCCCTGATCGATGCCATCCTCGAGCGCGGTGTCATCGGGTGAGGCTTCGGCATTCGCATTTTTGTGATGATTGATCTCATCACAAATCAGCCACCAAAGCCCCGAATGTGAAGTGAGCTGCCTCACCTCAGGCCTTGGCAGTCTTGCGCAGCAAATCCAGGCGGTCGTAAGCAGCGCCGCTGAGAATCAGTTCGCGGGCGAGTTCGATCCCATCACCCATGTTGTCGGCCAGACCGGCGCAAGCGATGGCCGCCCCGGCGTTCATCAGGACCATGTCGCGTTTCGGCCCGGTTTCGCGGCCGGAGAGGATCGCCTCGAGGATGGCGGCGTTGGTCCTGGCGTCGCCGCCGTGGAGCTCACCGACTTCGGCGTGCTTCAGACCGAAATCGCGCGGCCGGACCTCCTCGTCCTCGATGTCCTGATAGAGCCCGGATTTGCAGATGCGGGTGGAGCCCATCAGGCTGACCTCATCCACCGCGCGGCCGTCGCCGGTGGTGCCGTGGACGACCCAGGCGCTGTCGCGGCCGAGACGCTGGAGGATTTCGGCGAAAGCCGGGCAGAGTTCGCGGGTGAAGACGCCGACGAGTTGGCACTGGGGTTTGGCGGGATTGAGCAAGGGGCCGATCAGATTGAAAATGGTCCGGATGCCGCGGGCGGCCAGGTTTTTCCGGACCCCGGCTACTGACCTGAACGCGGGATGATAGATCGGCGCGAACATGAAACCCACGCCCGCCTCTTCAATGCAGCGGCGGAAGCCCTCCGGCTGGAGGTCGATGGCAATGCCAAGCGCCTCGAGCACATCCGCGCCGCCGCTCTTGGAGGTGATGCCGCGGTTGCCGTGTTTCACGATCACCGCCCCGGCGGCCGCCGTGATGAACATCGCGGTGGTGGAGACATTGAAGAGATCCAACTGGTCGCCACCGGTGCCGCAGACATCGAGCGTGGGCCCGTCGAGATCGAGCAGTCCCAGGTGCGGGTCCACCGCATGATCCAGGAAAGCCTCCACAAAGCCGGCGATTTCGCCCGGCGTCTCGCCCTTTTTTGAGAGCGCCTCGAGCAGTCTGGCCTTTTTTTCATCCGGCACGGCGGAGTCAAGCAACAGCTCGGCGGCCACCCGCACTTCACGCGGCGAGAGTTCCTGATTTTCCTCGAGGTGGTGAATCAAAGCGTCCATGGCGGCAGCCTAGCATGCCCCGGCTGCCCGGGGCCAGCAAGAACGGGCGCAAAAGCCGGATCTTCTCTTGATCGCACTATTTCACATCCGCCTTGAGGTCTCCCAGCGCCCACTGGATGCCGGCCAAATAGTGACGCACGACTTTCGGGTGCCAATAGATCGCGTGGTTGTGGCCGAGCGAACAGTAAAACACCCGCCCTTCGTCCCAGAGCCGCGCCCAGGCAATGCCGAAATCACCGTCGGTCCGCTTGATGCCCTTGACCGTCATGTCGGTCTTTTCCGTATCAAGGCGCAGCAGCATGCGCACCGCCTTGGAGTCATAGGGATCCTTCAACTGATAGATCTCCTCCTTGAATTCGACATTCCCACCCTCGAACATCGCCACCAGGGGATGCTTTTCCTGGCCGGGTTCCACCTTCACGCTCACCGGCGTGTCGGCGTTCCATGGGTGACCATCGAAAAATCCATTGATCATCCTGCCATACTCCGACCACTCGTAACAGGTGTCGGTTGCCGCATGAATGCCGACAAAACCTCCGCCGGACTTGATGAAATTCATCAGATTGTCCTTCAGTCTCGTTTCCCGTTCGCGGGCCGCGGCCTTTTCCGCCTCGCTCATCTCCTCCATTGCCTTGGGATGCGGCAGGAAGACATTCATGGTCGTGCTCAGAAAGCACACGCCATCATAGGATTCCAGCCGCCCGGCCTCGAATTGCTCCAAATCATCGCTGATCACCGCCTCAAAGGCTCCCGTCCGCCGACCCATCTCGGCAAGCAGCAGCTTGCCGGTGGCGATCGATGCGTGTCGAAAACCGTTGGTTTTGGAGAACACCAGCAGCTTGCGCGGTTTCTCCGGCGTCGCAAAGGCAACAGCTGGCAGGGCTTCGGCGATTTTTTCGGCAGCACCCGGCGGGACTTGATCGGCAGCGGGGTTTTGAGCC
>JBGSUP010000184.1:0-5313 GCA_041753485.1 Akkermansiaceae bacterium | reverse complement strand
CGGAAGCCGCCTACCGCCACGGCGAGCCGTGGCGCCGCGAACTCATGGCCTATCTGCGCCAAAACCGCGACGCCCTGGTGGAATTCATCCAAACCCGCTGCCCCGGCCTGGCGCTCCACCCCGGCGAGGCCACCTATCTCGCGTGGATCGACGCAAGCGGCCTCGGCATCGACAAGCCGGCGCTGCATTTTGAGCAAAACGTCGGCCTGTTTCTATCGGATGGCGCGTATTTCGGCTGGCCGGGTTTCATCCGTTTCAACTTCGGCTGCCCGCGGACGAGGATGCTCGAGGGACTCGAAAAAATGGCGGCGGCATTGTGAAGCGACCTCAACCCTTGACCAGGACCGCCGCGTAGAAGCCATCGAAGCCGGTGGCCGCCGGCGAAACCGGATGCTCTTCCAGCAAGGTGAATCCGCCCCTTTCCAGGAGCGAATCCACCGCCGCGCGGTTCTCGGAAGGCAGAATGGAACACGTCGCATACACCAGGCGCCCGCCCTGCCGGAGCATCACCGCATGACTCTCTAACAAACTTTTCTGGATCCCGCGGACGCGCTCGAGTTGTGCGGGCTTGAGCCGCCACTTGAGGTCCGGCTGGCGCTTCAAGGTGCCAAGCCCCGAGCACGGTGCATCGATGAGAAGGCGGTCGGCCACATCCGCGAAGTCCGCGGCCGTGGTGGCGGTGATCGCCTTGGCCTTGAGACAGGTGGCACCGGCGCGTTTTGCCCGGCGTTCGAGTTCTATCAGCTTTTTGGCATCCACGTCCATGGCGAAGACCCGGCCATAGTTGTCCATCAGCGCCGCCAGATGCAGGGCCTTGCCGCCGGCACCCGAGCAGGCGTCGATGACGCGATCACCGGCTTGCACCTCAAGCAGCGGCGCGATCATCTGGGATCCGGCATCCTGGATTTCCACGCGGCCATCGGTGCGCAGCGGTTTTGGCAGTGACTTGCCGGGAGCCAGCACCAGCGCATCCGGCAAGCCCGGAACCTCGGATGCCTCCACCCCTGCCGCCGCCAGCCACTCAATGGCCCCGGCGCGGGTTCCTTTGAGCGTGTTGACCCGCAGGAAAACCGCGGCCCGGCGGTTGAGCGCGGTGATTTCCGCGTCCCAGGCATCGCCAAGCTCGCTGGCACCCAGCTCATCGAGCCAATCCGGGATCGACTCGCGCACGGCCCGCGGCTGGCTTGCGAGATCCGTCTCACGGGCCTGCATTTCACCGGCAGCCAAGCCCTTGAACGTCCACCACTCCGGAATTTCGAACCCCATGCGCAACCACTGCGCGGCGCAGATCGCATTCGCCTCCTCGCTGTCTGCCAGGAACCCGAGCGCACGCCGCCACCGCACGACTTCGAAAGCCGTCTCGGCGATGAAACTCCGGTCGCGCCTGCCCCACCTCGCATTTTCCTCGAAAGCGGCGGCCAGCGCATGATCCAGCACCTTGTGTTGCTTGAACACGGATTTCACGATGGCGGCGGCGGCTTCGGCGAGGATGCGGTGCATTTTCATCGGCGCGCACCCTTTCCGAAAAGAATCCGGGTGGCAATGGAAACGAGCATTTTCCGGCCGCGCTGTCTATTTGCTTGGCAGGGCCTGGATCGAGGCACACTGCTGTCCCTGTTGGCCGTCACCTGCCATCCCAGCCATGAAAGAGGAGCACCCCATTCCGCGGACATTGGAAGATGTGGACCATTCACTCGCGGATCACGCCGGCATTGTGCAAGTCTCCAGCGATCCGGAGCACGCCAGGGTCGATCTCGCGTTCGACCCGTCGAAACTCAGTGACAGCGAGGTCCGCTCGCTGCTCAAGGAACACATTTCCAAGGTTGAATCGACCATCCGCAAATCCACCTTCCGGCTGGAGGGCAACGCCTGCGAGGCCTGCGCCCAAAAACTGGAGAAGAAGGTAAGCCGCATCCCGGGCGTGCGTCGCGCCACCGCCACCTATCTCGGCAAGGTCCTCGCCGTGACCTTTGACTCCGACATCGCACCCGAGCAGCGCCTCGCCGATGATCTTAAAAAAACCGGGGCCGACATCCAGCCGTTGGCTCCTCGCGGTGCCGACTCCCGCTCCTTTTGGCGCAAAACCCTCGCCGGCGAGAACAACGAGGAGATTTCATGCGGCCTCGGTCTTGGCTTTCTGATCGCCGCGCTGGTCGTTGGAAAATCCGCCGGCATCGGGCCTCTGACCCACACACTGTATGCCTTTGCCTATCTCTTCGCCGGCCAGCAGGGCGTGCGCTCCGCCATCGCATCGCTGCGGGAGAAAGTGCTCGATGTGGATGTGCTCATGGTGCTTGCCGCACTCGGTGCCGCGCTCATTGGAGCACCCTTTGAGGGCGCGCTGCTGCTCTTCCTCTTCAGCTTTTCCAATGTGCTCCAGCGCCATGCGATGGACCGCACCCAAAGAGCCATCGAATCCCTGCTCACGCTCCGTCCCAGCGAGGCCCTCGTCAAACGCAGCGGCGAAACCCGCAAGGTCCCGGTCGAGGAGATCGATGTCGGCGAAATCGTCATCGTCCGCCCCGGCGAGCAGATCGCAGTGGATGGTTTTTTGTTAGAGGGCAGCACCAATGTCGATGAATCATCGCTCACCGGCGAGTCGATGCCCGTTTCGAAGGCCGCTGGCAGCATGCTGTTTGCCGGCACCATCAACCAAAGTGGCGGCATCGAGTTGAAAGTGACCAAGCGCTCCGAGGATTCGACGCTCGCCCGCATGGTGAAACTGGTGGCCGAAGCCCAGGCGGAGAAATCCAAAACCCAGCGTTTCCTCGAACGAGCGGAGCAATATTATGCCATGGGCGTGATCGGCTTCACCATTGGGGTCTTCCTGGTGCCCTTCCTGTTCCTCGGCGAGGATTTCCCCAAGGCGTTCTACCGCGCCATGACCATCATGGTCGTCGCCTCGCCCTGTGCGCTGATCATTTCCACACCTGCCACGGTGCTCTCCGCCATCGGTGGCGCGGCACGCCGGGGCATCCTCATCAAGGGCGGCTCCCATCTCGAACGCGCCGCGCACATCGACATCGTCGCCATCGATAAAACCGGTACCCTCACCGTCGGCAAACCCTCACTCACCGAAATCATCACCACCGATGGAGTCCACCCGCTGTCCGGGAAACTTCCTCCAAACGCGGCGGATCTCCTGCGCATCGCCGCCGCGCTGGAGGCCAGGTCCGAGCACCCTCTCGCCCATGCCATCGTCAAAAGCGCGGCGGAACTCGGCATCGAGGCACCCGCAGCCACCGATTTCCAATCCACCGCAGGCAAGGGCGCCGAGGCCAACGTCGGCGGTGCCCGCCACATCGTCGGTAGCGAGCGCTTGTTTCGCGAACTCAATGCCGCCGGTCTCGACAAGCTGGAAACCCTCTCCGCACCGCTCCAGGCGATGGGCAAGACCTGTGTCTGGCTCGGCATCCGCGAGGGCGATGCGATCACCGCCGAAGCCGTGCTCGTCATGGCCGATACCATCCGCCCCGCCGCACGCGAACTATCCGCCGGACTTCACCGCCTGGGCGTGAAAAAAGTCGTCATGCTCACCGGCGACCAACTCCCCGTCGCCAAGGCCATCGCCCGCGAGGCCGCCGTCGATGAAGTCCATGCCAGCCTGCTGCCCGAGGACAAACTCAAGATCATCCGCCTCCTGAAACAGGAGGGCTCGGTCATGATGATCGGCGATGGCGTCAACGACGCCCCCGCGCTCGCCATCGCGGATGTCGGTGTGGCCATGGGTGCCGCTGGCACCGATGTGGCGATGGAAACCGCCGATATCGTGCTGATGGGTGATCGTCTGGAGAACATCCCCCTGCTGTTAGACCATGCCCGCCGGGCTCGGCGCGTGCTCCTGCAGAACCTGATCTTCGCCAGCGCCGTGATCGTCGTGCTGGTGATTTCCGCACTTGGCTTCGCGCTTCCGCTGCCGCTCGGCGTGATCGGCCATGAAGGCAGCACCGTGCTCGTCTGCCTAAACGGTCTGCGCCTGCTGCTCATCGGCCGGGCGTGAGAACGGGGACGCCCCCGCGCATCTTGTCATGCCGGCCATGGTTCTTGACGGCGCGGACCAAGCTTGTCTGAATCCTCACCTACCAACTCCAACGCCGCATGAATCACCTGTTTCTCATCCCGCTCACCTGCGCCGCATTGATCGCACCCGCCACCGCTGCGGAACCGGCGCCTTCCGCCTTCGAACAGGGTGTTCTTCTTAATGCCGCCGACCTCCTGCCCGCCGACATGCTGCGCGGGCCCTCCCACCGGGTGCGCGACCAGGTGATGACGGATGGGTTCATGGCGCACTTTGAGATCGATACTGATTTCGGCACCTTCGATGCCGTGGGCGTGCCGCAGGCAAAGAGCCGGATCATCGAAGCGGCCGCCATCCGCAAACTGGTGGAAACCAGCAAGACCGACCTTTTCGCCGAGGGCATGAAACGATCCATCACCCAACCTATCGACGCGGTGAAGAACATCGTGAAAAATCCCGTCGGCACGATGAAACAAGCGCCCAGAACCGTAGGCCACTTTTTCAGCAAGGTCGGAGCATCCATCGAGCGCGGCGCACAACGGGCCAGTGAGGCCGTGCGAAATGAGCCGTCCGCCGGAGACGCGGGACGGGGCATCGGCGAGGCGGCGAAGGGCGCTGCCGGCTTCGACAAGGCGAAACTCGAAACTGCGAAACAACTCGGAGTCGATCCCTACACCGACAACGCGCGCCTTCAGGAGGAAATGGAAAAGGTCACGTGGGCCTTCTTTGCAGGCGGGTTGCCACTGCGCATCGCCGCCACCGTGGCCTCGGCCGGCATCGCCGTCGCCGCCACCAACATGGTCGGCATCCCGGATGATGTCTATGCCCTGACCCAGGGAGAGTTGGCCCTGCGCGATGCCCGGGCACTTGCCGCGATGGGAGTCAGCGAGCAGGACATCCGGGATTTCCAACTGAGCCGCGTGCTCAGCACCACACGCCGCCACCGGATCACGGTTTATCTAACGACTTTGCCGAATGCCAAGGGCCGTGGAAACATCGTTCAACTTGCCACTTCCTGCACCACGGCCGGCCAGGCGGATTTCCTGATTGGGGCACTGGCGATCCTCGCAGGGCAACAACGCGCGGGAGCGGCGGACTATGTCTCCCTGCAAGTGCTCGGCCGCCTGCCCGGCGCGACCACCGCAACCGGGGAATTGCATGTGCCTGCTCCAGTCGATCACGTGACATGGACCGAGGATGTCGCCGGATTCGCCGGACGCGACGACCTTGGCAGCGCGCCCAAGGTGCTGCTTCACACCGGCACCCTCTCGCCGGCCGCCGCCGCCGGACTGGCC
>JBGSUP010000183.1:0-6682 GCA_041753485.1 Akkermansiaceae bacterium | reverse complement strand
CTCGCCGGCGGCTGCGACATGGCCGGTCAGAGTGCCCGTGAGCTTGCGCGCCGGAGCCACCAGCGAGGCGAATCTTGATAGATCGAGGCGCGGCAGATCGACTCTTGCGGTGAAGTTCTCCCCAAGCATCGCGCCTGGATTCTCCGCCCATGCGGCGGGACGGAATGGCATCGACGCCGTCATGGTGGCCGCCGGAAAATCCGGAGCGGTGGCGCTGCCCTCTACCGCAAGCCGGCCGGTCCTGCCGGAAATCGTGATGCGCAAGTCCGCGGGCGGCAGTTTCGGCTGTTCGGGCGAGCGGAGCTCCTTTGCCTCCACCAGGGCATCGACCACGGGTGCGGCATACGTTCCGGAGACGTTCAGGCTGACCCGCCCGGTCGAGCGCGGATCGATTTTCGAGGCGGCAGGCAGCCAGTCCTTGAGCAGGGCCAGCGAGAGCACGCTTGACTCCAGGCTCACCTCAAGCGGCCGCTTGTCGTGGGCCAGCGTGTCGCGCCATTTCGAGAAATCCGCGGGCACCGGCAGCCTTGCGGTTCCTTTGAAGATCTCCGCTTCTCCGTCCAGCCATTGAAGCCGCTCAAGCTCTAACAAACCATCCGCGAGGCGGGCGTCCGCCGTGATCGCCTGGTCGCCGGTCTTCGCGGTTAGATCCTTGGTGGAGAAGCCCGCCGGCCAGTCATAAGTGACTTCACCCGTCGCCCGGACCGGTGGACGCCCTTCTTGTGCAAGATTGAGGTCAGCCAGCGCCAGCAGGCCGCGGTGTTTCGCGGTTTTAATTTCGCCGCTGCCGCTCCAGGTTCCCGTCAGTTCATACGCGCCGCCGGTTTCCGCCTTGAAGATGGCGAGCCAGCGGTCGATGCGCGCGCTTTTGAAGCCATCGAACGCGGCGCTTGCCACGTAACTGGATTTAGCGATTTCATAATCCGCCCGGGCCTTCATGCCTTGGGTTTCAAGCCCGGCGTTCAGCGTGTCGTCGTTGCGCCAGCGCAGATTCACCGACACCGGAGACGCCGCTTCGGGTTCCGCGGGTTTCAGATTCAGGTCCGTTTCCGCGGAGATCGGCCGGAATTTCTCAAGCGCGAGGGTGAAATCGCCATCCACCACCGACTGCGGCGCGGAGGCCTTTGGATCAATCGCGGCGAAACGCCCGGACAAGGCGGCGACGAGTTTGGAAACATCCTCCACCTTGAATTGGCCCCGGACTTCGCCGGGCGTGAAGCCGCCCGCCTCCCGCGACACCGGAGCCCCGGCGGTGATCGAAAATCCGGTGTCCAGCGCCCGGCCGCCCGCCGCCACCGAGAGGCGGTCCGCCTGCAAGCCGGCGTCCACGCCCAACTCGGGAATGACCCAATCATTCACCACCACGTTTTCTAACAAAAATTGCGCGGCGCCGGTCGCCTTTCCGGGGGCTGGCAGGAGATCATCGAGGTTGAGCGACAACGAGGTCAGCTCGGCCGTGGCGGGGAGCTCCAAGGCGAGGCGCTCCGCCAGCCAGCGGCTGTCAAGACGGCCTTCGCGCAAGTCCATGCTCAGGGAGGTGAATCCCGGCGAGGCGGCGAGCACGAACACCGCTTCATTGAGATGAAGTTCCGCATCGGCCGCAGGCCCGCCGGTTTCGGGCAGGGTCACAATCAGGCCGCGCAAGCCCACGCCCGGCAAAGGATCGAGGCGGTCGAGCGTGAGTGCATCGGCGTTCCAGGTGATGGTGGATTTCCGGGCCGGCCAGTCGCGCCCTGAGGCATCGGTGAGCGATCCGAGACCGAGCTTGAAAACCGGATCCCCTGCGGCGTGCCGGAGCTCGCTTTCGGCAAGGGCGATGAACGGCTTGCCATCGCGGATGGCGGTGAGGCTGATGTTCCGCAAGTTGATCGAAAGCGGGACGATCCGGGCTCGGAGCTGGCGCAGCGATCCCACGATGTTTTCCAGATTCGGCGGCGGCTTTTGCGAATCGCCGGGTTTTTCCAAACCGAGGCGAAGCTCCGCGTGCAGGCCATCGACTTCGATGCCGCGGAGACGCCCGCGCAGCAGTTCTGAAAACTGATAGACCGGCGTCACCCGATCCACCGACAAGCCGGATAGCGTCTGGTCGGACATGAGTTGGAGATTGGTGATGGAAAATCCGCCGCTGAGGCTTCCCTCGACGGTGAAGTTCACCCGCATGCCGGTTTTCCCGAGGAAACGGGACGCGGCTTGCGGTGCCAGCCAGCGCAGACCGGGGCCATTCAGCCAGGCCAAGCCGCCGATCAATCCAGCCAGCAGGAACCAGCGCCGGATTTTCCGGCGCGGCGGCGGCTTGATCTCTTCATCGCTATTCTCAGGGTTCGGCAAGGTCCTCAAAGACTCGCCACATCCGCCGCCGGGGTCAACCGCGACGGTGACGAAACGCGATCCCGGTTCGAACCGCCGGTGAGAATTCTGCTTCCAGCGCGATGGAAATCAGGCTAAGCGATCACCAACATCCAATTCAAAATCATGGACATTCTCGGATTCATCAAGGGCGAACTGCTGGAAATCATCGAATTCACCGACGACTCGCGTGACACGCTGTCGTGGCGCTTCCCCGATGAGGACAAGGCGATCAAGAACGGCGCGCAACTCATCGTGCGCGAGAGCCAGGCCGCGCAGTTCGTCTATCTCGGCCAGTTCGGCGATTGTTTCGGCCCCGGCAAGCACTCGCTGGTGACCGAAAACATCCCGGTCCTAACCAAACTCAAAGGCTGGAAATACGGTTTCGAGTCGCCGTTCAAGGCGGACGTCTATTATGTGACCACCCGCCTTTTCACCGGCAACAAGTGGGGCACCGCCAACCCGATCATGATGCGCGACGCGGACTTCGGCGTGGTGCGCCTGCGCTCGTTCGGCACCTTCGATTTCAAGATCGTGGATGCCCCGGTTTTCCTCAAGGAAGTCGCCGGCACCGACCATCATTTCCGCCTCGATGAATTCGCCGATACCATGCGTTCCCGCATTGTCAGCGTGTTCAGTGACGCGCTCGCCTCGGCTGGCGTTCCCGCGCTGGACGTGGCGTCCCGCTACAGCGAGCTCGGCGACGCCCTGTTGCCGCTGATCAACCCGCAAGTCACCGCGAAATACGGCATCGAGATCACGAGTTTCATCATCGAAAACGTCTCGGTGCCGCCCGAGGTCGAGGCTGCCATCGACAAGCGTTCAAGCATGGGCGCGATCGGCAACCTCAACGACTACGTGAAGTTCCAGATGGCCGAATCCATGACCAAAGGCGGGGCCGATGGTGGCGGGTCACCCGCGGCCGCAGCCGGCCAAATGGCGATGGGCTTTGGCATGGCGCAGGAAATGATGAAGAACATGCAATCCCAGGCACCCGCGCCGACCGCGGCCGGCGGTGTCCCCGAGCTCATGAGTCCCGCGCAGGCCGCTGAAGTCCTCGGGGTTTCCGAGGCGGATGTGATTGCGTCGATCGACGCCGGAGACCTCAAGGGCAAGAAAATCGGTTCTTCGTATCGAATCACCCGTGCCGCGCTTGACGCTTTTCTGGCTGAGTAAATCCAAGCCATGGCCGAAGTCAGCGCATTGCGAAAACATCCCTGCCCGGAATGCGGCGGGGATGCCGAGTGGAGCGCCTCCAAAAAGGCGCTTGCCTGCCCGTATTGCGGGACTGTCCTGCCATGGACCGACGGCGAAGACCCGCTCGGCGCGCGAATCCACGAACACGAACTCGAAGCCGCCCTCGCATCGATCGGCGACGACGACCGCGGGCTGCGTGCGGAGAAGAAATCGGTAAAATGCGAAAGCTGCCAGGCGATCAGCATCTTTGATCCCGAGCGGGCCGCCCAGCGCTGCGATTTCTGCGGCTCGCCCTCGATTGTGCCGGTGGACGACCTGAAGGACGTCATCACTCCCGAAAGCCTGTTGCCTGCGGTGGTTCCAGCCACCCGGGTCCGCGACCAGATGCGCGAGTGGTATGGAAGCCGCTGGTGGGCCCCTTCAAAACTGAAAAGCGCTGCGCTCACCGACACCTTGCACGGCATTTACCTCCCCTACTGGACCTTCGATGCCCAAGTCGAAGCCGCTTGGACCGCGGAATCCGGCTATTATTACTACGTCACCGAATCCTATCGCGATGCGAATGGCAAAACCGCCACCCGCCAGGTGAGGAAGACCCGTTGGGAGGACAGCGCCGGACAACTGTCCCATTTCTTCGATGACGACGCGGTGCCTGGAACCGTCGGCATCCACACCGCCTTGTTGCGGAAAGTGGAGCCCTTTCCGACCCTCACCGACCTTAAACCCTACGAGCCGGCCTATGTGCGCGGCTGGACGGTGGAGCGCTATCAGGTTGACCTGCGCCAGGCAGCCGGAATCAGCCGGCAGCAGATGGATGCCGTCATCCTGCAACTTTGTTCGCGCGAAGTGCCGGGCGACACCCATCGGAACCTGCAGGTCCGCTCGGACTACCAGGGTTGCACCTTCAAGCACATCCTCGTCCCGGTATGGCTGGCCACCTACACCTACGGCCGCAAGTCCTATCAGGTCGTGGTGAACGCCTACACCGGCAAGATGGCCGGTGAACACCCGCTGAGCTGGGTCAAAATCACCCTCGCCATTCTCGCCGTGTTGCTGGTGATCCTGCTGATTGCAATGCTCAACCGAAGTTAGGGCATGGGTCCCGGCTTTGCGCGACTGCCGGAGCGCGGGTTTTTTCCAAACAGTTGCAAAACCGCCGGAGCTTCCATAAGACGGGCCTTGTGGAACCGATCACCTTCAAGCCCCTCTACATGCAGCGCGTCTGGGGCGGACGCGAACTCGAACGTGTCTATGGCCGCAGCCTGCCCGATCCGCTGCTGCCCTTCGGCGAATCCTGGGAAATCGTGGACCGCGGGGATGAACAGTCGATCGTCGATTACGGACCGCTTGCCGGGACTTCGCTGCATGAGCTCTGGACCACCCGCCGCGAGGAGCTTTTTGGCGCCGGATACGGCGAACATGCCCGTTTTCCGATCCTGATCAAGGTGCTTGACGCCCGTGACGACCTCTCGATCCAGGTGCATCCGCCGGTGGAGCGCGCGGCCGAGCTTGGTGGCGAACCGAAGACCGAAATGTGGTTCATCGCCGGCTGCGATCCGGGCGCGAAACTCTACGTCGGCCTGAAACACGGCGTCACCCGCGCGGATTTTGAAAAGGCCATCGCGGATGGAACGGTCGCCGATTGCGTGCATGCCATCCAGCCGCAGCCGGGCGACTCGATCTTCATCGCTTCCGGCCGCCTGCACGCCATTGGCGCGGGTTTCCTGATCCATGAAATCCAACAGAACTCGGATACCACTTACCGGGTCTTCGACTGGAACCGCATGGGCCTCGATGGCCGGCCGCGTGAGCTTCATGTCGCACAATCGCTCGCCAGCATCGACTTTGATGACTTCGAACCGGCGATGGATATTGCCAACGGCGACACCCTCGCGAGCTGCGCGTATTTCAAGACCGACCGCAAATCGCTTGCCGCGGGAGCAGCCATCGCCAATCCGGACGCAGGGCGCTTTTCCATTCTATCAGTAGTCGGGGGCGCGCTTGAAAGCGCCCGGGGCCGCCGCTTTGAAAAGGGGCGCTTCCTGCTCGTGCCGCGCGATGCGCAGCCACTCAAGGCGGTGGGAAATACCACGGTTCTGCAAGTCACCCTGCCATGACGCCGGGTGCCCCCCTGACAGAGCAGGGAGATCATGCGAAGGAGGCGTTTCAGGTTGCCGGCACGGAACGCCGGGTTCGCCCGGTGAGCCATTTTTCCGTGCCGACGGCCAGGTAAACGGCGAAACCGACGGCGGTGATGCGCAGCCATGCCTCCCATGAGAGCGGGGCGGAGTGAAAAACCGTGTTCATCAGCGGAAGGTAGGTGAAGGCCAGTTGCAGGGCGATCATCGCAAGCGATCCGCAGATCACCCAGGGATTGGAAAACAGGCCGATTGAGAACATCGAGCGGGTGAAGCTCCGGCAGTTGAAAAGATAGAAGATCTCGCCAACCACCAGCACGTTCACGGCCACCGTGCGGGCAACGGCAAGGCTGCTGCCCTGCTGGCGCTCCCATGAAAACCACAGGAAACAACCCGCGAGCAGAATCAGCGAAACCAGCAGGATGCGGAACTGCAACCCGCTGGTGAGGATCGGCAGCGCCGGGTCGCGCGGCGGCTTCATCATCATTCCGGCTTCCTTCGGCTCGAAAACCAGCATCAGGCCTAACAAAACCGCGGTGGTCATGTTCACCCACAGGATCTGCACCGGCAGGATCGGCAGGGCGGTGCCGGCCAGAATGGCGAAAAGGATCACCAGTCCCTCGCTGAAATTGGTCGGCAGCGTCCAGACGATGAACTTGGTGAGATTGTCGAACACGCCGCGGCCCTCCTCGACGGCGGCTTCGATCGAGGCGAAGTTGTCATCGGTTACAATCATGTCGGCGGCTTCCTTCGAGACATCGGTGCCGGTGATGCCCATGGCGATGCCGATGTCCGCCTGCTTGAGCGCCGGCGCGTCGTTGACGCCGTCACCGGTCATGGCCACGACGTGCCCGCGCGCCTGGAGCGCCTTCACGAGGCGCAACTTCTGTTCGGGAGCCACGCGAGCAAACACGGCGGCCCTTTCCGCGACGTCCAGAAGTTCGGCATTCGAACAGCCGTCGAGTTCCCTGCCCGTGACGGCCACCAACTCCGCGCCGGTG
>JBGSUP010000182.1:0-3414 GCA_041753485.1 Akkermansiaceae bacterium | reverse complement strand
GGTTGCGGGCGATTCGCCAGCCACATGGCGAGACCGGAAATGGCGGTGACCGCCACGCCGGCGACCGCTGCCGCCACTGCGATGCGCCGCCGTCGTTTGCCTCCACTCCTGCGTTGGCTTGAATGGCCGGCGGCATGGGCTGTTCCGGATTTGAGATGACCCAAGGCGCTGGCCAAGGCAGCGATCATTTCATCATACGAGCCGAATCGCGCGGCTGGATCATAGGCCATCGCCCGTTCGATAATCTGGCAGGTATCCACCGATAGCGATGGCTCCACGGTGCTGAGTGGCGGCACTTTTTTCTTGGCCTCGCGGAGCATCTCCGTCGCCATTGACTCCTCGCCGCAAGGGGGGATTCCGGAGAGCGCGTGATACAGCGTGGCACCAAAGGCATAGATGTCCGAGCGGAAATCCTCCTCACCTCCCTCAACCGTTTCCGGCGGAACATAATAAGGAGTGGCCCACAATTCCGCGGCGGTGGCCTTGCCTCCCTGGGTGACGAGGGCGAGGCCGAAGTCCACCAGCTTGGCGTGGCCCTGGGCGTCCAGCAGGATGTTGCCGGGTTTCACATCGCGATGGATCAATCCCGCCGCGTGCGAGGCCTTGAGTCCCTGGGCCACCTCGATGGCCAGCGGCAGCACCTCCGGTTCCGGGACTTTGCCGCACTCGCGGATCCGATGCTCGAAATGCCCGCCGGGCACCAATTCCATGGCGATGTAAAAGCGCCCGAAGGCCCGCCCGGTCGTGAACACCCGCACCACGTTCGGATGGGTGAAGGAAGCGGTGATCCGCGCCTCCTCCTCAAAGGCCGCGATCCGCCGCTCGTCCGCGGAAAAATCCTCGCTCAGGATCTTGAGCGCCACCTCGCGGTCCAGCATGGCATCATGCGCCACGAAGACCATGCTCATGCCGCCCACCGCGTGCCGCCGCACCAGGGTGTAGGGGCCGAACTGGCACTTTACCCGGGTGTTTTCACCACACTTCGGGCAGCCGACCTTGGTGAAGGGTGCCAGCGGTGAAACATCCATCGGAGCCCCGCAGGCAGGGCAGCAGACGATGGTTTCCGGAACTTCGCTCATGAGTGGATGCTAACGATACGCCAAGGCCGCGTGCAAACTTGAAACTTTCGGCATCCTCAGGCTGGTTCATTTTGCCCACGAGTTCGTGTTCCAGGCACGGACTCCAACCGCGAAAGGGAGCGCGATTCGTGCTGGAAAGCCGGCGAGTGCGGCCGATTCATCCGTTGGTTGAAAAACCATCCCAGCTGCGGGCTTTTCTGGACACGCGCACTGGCCCGTCTTGCCCCACGCCCGCTCAAGACCCCGATCTTGGACAGCGTTGAATGTTAGTGTTGGAAAGGGGCAGCCCGCAGTGTGGACCTACTGAGCCACCGGCGGCGTGTCCGGCCGGTAGCGGTAGAAGATGACATAGAGGACCGGCACCACGATCAGCGTGAGCACCGTGGCGAACAACAGGCCCGCCATCACCGTCACGGCCATCGCCACGAAGAACGCGTCGAAGAGCAGCGGGATCAAGCCGAGCACGGTGGTCAGGGCGGCCATCGAGACCGGGCGCACGCGGCTGACGGAGGCGTCCACCACGGCATTCCACGGCGCTTTGCCCTGGTTGATCTGAAGCCGCATTTCATCGATCAAAACGATGCTGTTTTTGATGAGCATGCCGGAAAGACTGAGCGCTCCCAACAAGGCCATGAAGCCGAAGGGTTGGCCGGCCACCAGCAGCCCCACCACGATGCCAATCAGGGCAAAGGGCACCGTGATCCAGATGATGAGGGTGGTCTTGATCGAGTTGAAAAGTGTTAGAACAATCAGCACCATCATCAGCAGGAAGATCGGCAGCGTGCCGGCCAGCGCGGCCTGCGCCCTGCCGGAATCCTCGTATTCGCCGCCCCATTCGAGCTTGTAGCCGGGCGGCAGAGGGATGGCTTCGATCGCCGGGCGCACGCGCTGGAACAAGGTGCGTGGCAGTCCCTCCATCGGGTCCGCATGCACGGTGATGGTGCTCTGCCGGTTGCGGCGCATCAGGATCGGGTCCTCGTTTTCGAGGGTGAAATCCGCGACCACCTGACGGATCGGCACGAAGGAACCCGTGGCCGGGCTGAAGACCTGCACGTCGCGGATCGAATCCGGATCGGAGCGCTCGTGATAGGGGCTGCGCAGGAGGATGGGAATCAATTCGTCCTCTTCGCGGAAAATCCCGATGCGGCGACCGGTGAAGGTGGACTCCAAGGATGCAGCCAGGTCCGTGCGAGTGACGCTGGCGCGGCGCGCCTCCGCTTCCAGGAACTGCGGACGCAGGACCTTGACCTGCTCGCGGCAGTCAAGGCGGATGCCCTTGCCGCCGCCGTCCTGGCGGATGACGTTCATCGCCTGCACCGCGAATTCGCGCACCTGGTCGTGGTCCGGCCCGGAGAACCTCGCCTGGATGCGGCCGCCATCGCCCGGTCCCAACATGAAGCGGCGGGTGACGATCTGGTTGTTGGGGAAATTGGCCGTGAGTTCCTTTTGCAAGCGGTCGCTCAACTCGCCGATCTGGCGGTGGTCCTCGACATCCACCAGCAACAGGGCGTAGCCGGTGTCCGCCTGCTCCGGGGCGTAGGTCAGGAGGAAGCGCGGCGCGCCCCGGCCGGCGACGGCAGCGACGTGGGTCACGCCATCCAGCGCTTTCACATACTCCTCAATTTCAGTTAGATTGCCGACCGCTTCATCAAGCCGGATGCCCACCGGCGACCAGACATCAATCATGAACTGGCGGCGGGTGGAGTCGGGGAAGAAACTCTGATCGACGAAGCGGAAGCCGTAGGCGGACGCGCCGAGCATCAGGACCAGCGCGACCATCGTCAGCCTGCGGAAGCGTAGGCAGAAGTTGAGGAAGCCTTTGTAAAACACGAACAGGAAGCCGCCGTAGGGGTCCTTCTCCGGCTCCGCGGGCGCACCCGCCACCGCCGCCGGCTTGCCCTTAATGAAAAGATAACAGAACAGCGGCGTGGTGGTCACCGCGGTGAGCCAACTGAGTGACAAAGCCACCAGCAGCACGATGAAGAGCGAGCGGCAGTATTCGCCGGTGCTGTCGTCAGACAATCCGATGGCGCCGAAGGCCAGGACGGCGATGGCGGTCGAGCCGAGCAGCGGGACGGCGGTTTGTTTGACGATGTCCCTGGCGGCCTTCATGCGGTCCACCCCGCGCTGGATGGCCACCAGCATGCCCTCGGTGATGACGATGGCGTTGTCCACCAGCATGCCGAGCGCGATGATGAGAGCGCCGAGCGAGATGCGCTCGAGCGAGAGATTGAGCATCTCCATCACGATCATCGTGCCGCAGATGGTGATGAAGAGCACCGCGCCGATGATCAGGCCGCTGCGCAGGCCCATGAAAACGAGCAGAATCAGGAAA
>JBGSUP010000181.1:0-3241 GCA_041753485.1 Akkermansiaceae bacterium | reverse complement strand
GCCAACACCGGCGAGGTGCTCGCCATGGCATCCGTGCCCGACTATGATCCCAACGCTTTCATTCCAAGCATCGAGCCGCGGCGCTGGAAATCCTACAACGAGAACAAACAACTCTCGCCCCTCACCAACCGGGCCATCTCGCCCTACGCCCCCGGCTCCACCATGAAAATCCCCACCGCCATCTCCGGTGCGCTCCAAGGCATGGCCAACCGCTCGTTTTCCTGCGATGGCTTCGTCACCTATGGCAATCACCCGGTCGGCTGCTGGCTGTGGAACAAAAGCAAGGGACGCCATGGGTCGCTCACCCTGCCCAAGGCCATCCAGCAATCCTGCAATCCCTACTTCAACAAACTCGCCAACACCATCGGCTGGCGCGGCATGGTCGATGGCTGCCAAATGGTCGGCATCGGCAACCGCACCGGCATCGAACTTCCCAATGAAAAACCCGGCATCCTGCCCGGCAGCCGTGCCTGGCGCTCCGCCAACCCCGGTGCCGTGATGACCCCCGTGCTCACTGCCTTCCTCTCCATCGGCCAGGGCGACACCCTCGCCACCCCGCTGCAAATGTGCGCCATGACCGCCTGCGTCGCCAACGGCGGCAAATATTACCAGCCGCGCGTCGTCCGCAAGGCCGTCTCGGAGGAAGGCAAAACACTCGTCGGGGACAAACCCAACCTGGTGGTCGATCTCATCGAGGCCGGCATCAAACCCGAGGACTTTGAACTCATCCGCAAGGGCATGTGGATGGCCGTCAACGTCCCAGGCGGAACTGCCGGCAAAGTCCGGATGCCCGGCGTCGAAGTCGCCGCCAAGACCGGCACCGCGCAAACGACCGACAACGGCGAGAAATCCAACAACTCCTGGGTCATCAGCTTCGCTCCCTACGAAAAGCCGAGATACGCCGTCTGCGTGCTCGTCCAGAACGCCGGCTCCGGCGGTGCCGTCTGCGGCCCGCTCGTCAATCTGATCTATCAGGGGCTGTTTGCCAGCGACGAAGGCGTGAAACTTCCGCTCAAACCCCAGACCGAGTTCGCCGGCAACACCGACCGCATCGAGGAAATCGTGTTTCCGGAGAAAACACCCGCCACTGCCGTTGCCGCCGGAACTCCCGGCACCGCCGAAGATGCCGACCTCGGCGAAACCGGCGATGAGATCGGTGACATCACTGGCGAACCCGCCCGGATGCCGACTGACAACTCCGAAACCCCCATCCCCACTCTCACTCCGGAAGTCGATGCCGAAGGCACCGTCGTTCCCAAAGCCATACCCGTTCCCGAACCCTGAATTCAATCGCCAGACGCTCTCAACCAAATTCAACCAGAAAGACTCAACCCTTATCCTCAACATCATGATTCAACATATCAAAAGACTCCTTGGCATCGGCAAACCCGACCCCATGAACGGCAACAGCATCATCGTCAACGTCGAGCGACTCGAACGCCGCGTCGCGCTGCTCGAGGACGGCATCCTCGAGGAATACACCGTCGAACGCGAGGGCGACCAGAACATCGTCGGCGGCATCTTCAAGGGCCGCGTCAAGAACATCGAGGGCGGCCTCAAGGCGATGTTCGTCGATATCGGCCTCGACAAGAACGCCTTTCTCCATTTCTGGGACGCCATCCCCGCCGCGCTTGATGCCGGCCTGGAGGAAATCCAGCGCGAGGGCAAAAAGAAGCAGCAGAAGAAAGTCACCTCCAAGGACATCCCTGAGATCTATCCGATCGGTTCGGAAATCGTCATCCAGGTTTCCAAAGGCCCCATCGGCACCAAGGGGCCGCGCGTCACCACCAACATCTCGCTGGCCGGCCGCTACCTCGTGCTGATGCCCTACACCGAGCAGTTCGGCATTTCCCGCAAGATCGAGGACCCCAAGGAGCGCGCGCGCCTGCGCAAGATCGTGCAGAAACTCTCGGTCCCGGAAGGCATGGGCATCATCATGCGCACCGTCGCCTCAGGCACCCGCGCCCGCCACTTCGTGCGCGACCTCGCGATGCTGCTCGAACAATGGGACGAGATCGAGGCCCGCCGCGCCGCCAACCCCGCGCCCGCCTGCATCTTCCAGGAACCCGGCCTGATCGAACGCACCGCCCGCGACTTCCTCACCGAGGAAGTCAACCAGGTGATCTGCGACGACGCGGAAACCACCGAGCGCATCCGCGAAATCGCCGGCAGGATCTCCCGCCGCGCCAAACGCCGCGTCCACCACATGGCTCCCAGCAGCCAGCCGATCTTCGAACGCGTCGGCATCCAGAAACAAATCGACGAGGCCTTCTCGCGCCAGGTCTGGCTGCCCTGCGGCGGCTACATCGTCATCGATGAAACCGAGGCGCTCATCGCCATCGACGTCAACACCGGCCGCAACCGCGGTTCCAAGGATGTGGACAAGATGATTCTCGAAACCAACGTCGAGGCCGCCCGCGAGGTCGCACGCCAGCTGCGGCTGCGCAACATCGGCGGCCTGGTCGTCATCGACCTCATCGACATGCGCCACCGCAAGGACCAGCAGACGGTTTACAAGGCGATCAAGGACCGGCTCAAGAAGGACAAGGCCAAGACCCAGGTGCTGCAGATCTCACCCATCGGCCTGATGGAAATGACCCGCCAGCGCCTCAATGAATCGCTGCGCGACTCAATGTATGAACCCTGCCCCTATTGCCAGGGCCGCGGCCGCGTCAAGACACCCATGACCATGTCCGTGGAAATCCAGCGCCGCCTCAACTCCGTCATCCAGAAACACCGCGATTCCGTCGGCGACCTGATTGTCATCGTCAACAGCGACGTGCTCAACCGCTTCAAGAGCGAGGACGCCAGGTTGTTAGGCGAACTCGAGCGCTCGCACTCCGGCCGCCTGATCTTCCGCTCGGATCCCACGCTCAACCGCGAGCGCTTCGCCATCATCGACGCCAAGACCGAAAAGACCATCGACCAGGGCTGAGCAATCCGGCGACCGCTGCCGCAGTTCACACCAGCTGCGTCTCCACCAGAAAGCGGTAGGTTCCATCGCGGGCGATCAGTTCATCATGGCTGCCGCTCTCGACGATTCTGCCCTGGTTGAACACCAGGATGCGGTCGGCGTGGCGCACGGTGGAGAGCCGGTGGGCGATGACCAGACTGGTGCGGCCGCGCATCAGGCGCTCCAGCGCCTCGTTGACGAGCCGCTCGCTCTCGGAATCGAGCGCGGAGGTGGCTTCGTCTAACAGCAGCAGCCGCGGATCGGCGAGAATGGCGCGTGCGATGGCGA
>JBGSUP010000180.1:0-13789 GCA_041753485.1 Akkermansiaceae bacterium | reverse complement strand
GAACAGGCCCATGGCGACGCGCATCCAGAAGAACTGCGGCGTCTCGATGCGGCGTGGCTTGCTGCCGGTTTTATCGACGATGAGGTAGCGGTCGTAGAGGGTTTGGATGCCGAGGTAGTCGAAGTCGAGGTCGGCGGTGGGATCGAAGGCGTCGGCGAGTTTGTCGAGGTTGTATTTTTCCAACAACTGCGGATGGAGGCGTTTGATGGCGACGCCGTGTTTGAGATAGGATTTGAAGGCGAGCTTGTGGGCGTTCTTGAGCTTGTCGATGCCGTCCTTGTTGATGGACCAGTCGAGCACTTCCTCGTAGATATAGCTCAGCAGGATGCGGCCTGCAAATTTCGCGAAGTCGGCGTCCTTTTCGATGAGCGCCTTGGCGTTGAGGATGATGGTGTTTTTGAGATCCTTCTCGGAGATCTCGGAGCCGACGGAGCGGCGGAGTTCGCGTTCGATCTCGGCTTCCGGCATGGAGATGTCCAGGCCGATGGAGGCATAGGCGATGCGCTTCTTGAGTTCGGTGCCGTCCCAGAACGAGGATTGGCCGTCCTCGGTGGTGACGGTGACCATGTATTCCTGGTTCGGGTCCTCCTGGTTCGCTTCCATTTCCTCGCGGAGGCGGGAGCGTTGGGCGCGGTAGAGGATGTAGTGCTCGGCGGCCTTGAAGTGGCCCTGGCGCATGAGTTCCTCCTGCACCATGTCCTGCACGTCCTCGATGTGGACGAAGGATTGGTCGCCCCGGCGGATGCGCTCGGTGACGCCGCGGGCGATGTCGATGGCGGGCTCGGGATTGGCCTTGATGGTGAGGAAGGCTTTTCTAACAGCGATCTCGATCTTGGTTTCGGACCATGGCACCACGTTGCCATTGCGGCGGATCAGGCGGACGGGAAGCGTCTGTGGGCCGGCGTTGACGTCGATGCTGCCGGATTTCTCCATCGAACGGCGGAAGGCGAGGGACTTGGCGACATCGTAGGCCTCGTTTTCGAGCAGGGCCTTTTCGATGAGCAGGTAGAGATCGGCTTCGGACAGGCGGAGGCGGCCGCCTTCGTCGAGGGATTTGGTCAGGGAATTGGAGACGCTGTGGGCGACATCGGAGACGAACTGGCGGTTTTGCTCGGTGAAAATGGAGTTTTCCTCCGTGTGGCGGGAGATGAGAAGATCGGTGAGCGAGTTCCCGATGGCGTCGGCGACGTCTTCGAGCGAGAAATGTGTGTCGGTGTTGCCGCGGGTGACGATGATGTCGGAAATGGGCGCGCGGCGGTCGGATGGCAGCACCTCGCGCCATGAGTAACCACGGTCTGAGGGGGCAAGGGCGAAGCGGTCGGTGATGACTTGCTTGAGGATCTGGTCTTCGGCGGGATCGATGGAGTGGTACATGAGGTGTGGGTGCGGAGTTTTATTGGTGAATGGAGAGTGGGTGAGGTGGCGGAGTGGAGTTTGCTAGTTTTCAGTGTTCAGTTTTCAGGGAAGAAGAAGAGAACATGAAGAATTGCGGGTAGTTACTTTGCTGGGCGGCGATGTTCGATGCTGCGGATGAGACCTTGGAGCATGGCTGAGATCTCACGGGTTTCCTTGATCATGGCGGTGGATTTCGCCATTGGTTCGAGTCCGAGAGCGATTTGGACGTTTTCGCTGATGTAGAGCTGGGTGCGGAGTTCTCCGCAGGAACCCTTGCTGATGCGGAGAAACCGGATGAAATCCCCATCACTGTCGCGCTCGGCACCTTCAGCGATGTTCGAAGGGATCGAGATGGCCGAGCGCTGCATCTGGTCTTTCAGGCCGAAGTTTTTCGAGTGATGCGTGGCTACGCAAACATCAACGGCAAGCTGACATCCGCGTTTCCAAACTTCCAAATCCTCAAAGGTCGTGGTTGCCATGATCTACTCTCTTTCTTCCTGAAAACTGAACACTGAAAACTAGCAAACTGGGTGCCGCTTCGCGGCGTTACAGCTCATCATCGCTGACATTGCTCAGCGCCGACGCCTTCTGGTATTCCGTGACGCGGCCTTCGAAGAAGTTGGTTTCCTTTTTGATGTCCATCAACTCGGCGAGCCATGGGAAGGGATTCGATACGGATTTGTTGAGCGGAGCGAGGCCGCAGGATTCGAGGCGGCGGTCGGCGATGTAATCGATGTAGGTTTCGAAGTCGGTGGAGTTGAGGCCGATGCCGGCGACGGGCAGGCAGTCGCGGATGAAGGATTTTTCGAGTTCGATGCCTTCCTTCATGGTGTCGCGGAGGTCCTCGCGGAAGTCCTCGGTCCAGATGTCCGGATTTTCATCGATGAGATCCATGAGCAGGTTGCGGAAGACCTCGATGTGGTTGGATTCGTCGCGCAGGGTGTAGCGGAACATGGAGCCGATGCCGGGGAATTTGTTCTGGCGGTAAAGGGAGAGGATCATGCCGAAGAGGCCGTAGAACTGGGTGCCTTCCATGACCTGGCCGAACATGAAGATGTTCTTGGCGAGCGCCTGTTTGTTGGCAGTGACGGTGAGGTCGATGTCACGGCGCAGGGCGCGGCTGTTAGAAGTAACGAAGTGGTTCTTCGCCTTGATGGTCGGGATGTCCTCGAACATCGCCTCGCACTCGTGCGGGTTGAGACCAAGCGAGGAGAGCATGTAAACGAGGCTGTCCGCGTGGATGTTCTCCTCATGGGCGTGGCGGCCTAACACAAGTTTGAGCTCGGGGGCGGTGACGACCTCGCGGACGACGTGGAGGATGTTGTCGCCGACGATGCCTTCGGCGGCGGAGAAGTAGCCGATGCCCATTTTGATGATCCAGCGTTCGACATCGGAGATCTCATCGGAGCGCCACTGTTCGACATCCTTTTGCATGGTGATGTCCTCGGGCTCCCAGTGGTTGTTCTTCATCGTCTTGTAGAGGTCGTAGGCCCACTGGTATTTGAGGGGCAGGATGTTGAAGAACATCGTTTCGCGGCCGTTGATGACTTTTTTGGCGGCGAAGGCCTCTTCAGCTTTGCATTTGTCGAGGGTGAAGGTGCGGTCTCCGAGTTTGACGATGGTGGTGGCGGACATGGTTGTGAGTGCGTTTTAATAGGGGTGAAAGCAGGACTTGCCGCAGCAAGCGCAGCGTGGGTGACGTTGGGTAAATGAATGGCCGGGGTCAATTCGATTTTGCCCATGTGGTATCCACAAATTATTCACAATACCATATCTAGTGCTTTAAGGGGCGTGTTTACGATGTAAACATCGAACAAGAACTAGGGCCGTGAGTGGTTGGCCCAGCAGCCGCCCCCCAGTCCTAGGGGCGAAGAAAAATTCATGCCGTTAGATCGGATGGAGGTTGATGGCCGAATTTCAAAAAAAACCTTAATTTTGCTTAACCATGTGGAGTGTAAACCAGCTCCAAGCCGCAAGTTCTTGACGCTGAGGGTGAAAAATTTTACCCAAGGCGGAGAGACCGATTCACCGACGGAGAATCCACGGGGACAACCTGCCGCTCGTGGCGATTTTGAGGCCGGAAATGGGGTTGTAGGTCCCCGGGCAGGGTGGTTTGGCGGCGTTCCCAAAACCGGGCGGCCGGAGAATTCAGAACTCCCAATTGTGGCGATCCAGTTCGCCGACGCAGGCGGCGAGCAGTTGAATGCAGGCGGCCAAGTCCTGCTTGTTACAGGTTTCGATGGTTTGGTGGATGTGGCGCGTGGGAACGGAGACCGCGCCAGCGATGGATCCACCGGCGACCATGCGCTGGAGGCTGGCGGTGTCCGTGCCACCAGCCGCGAGGATTTCGGGCTGCCATTTGATTTTGTGACGTTTGGCGGTGGCCTTCATAAAGGCGATCATGCGATAGTCGCAAATCACGGAAGAGTCCATCAACTTGATGGCGGCTCCTTCGCCGAGGGCGGTGCAGCGTTCCTGCGGGGTGGAGCCCGGGATATCATAGGCGATGGTGGTATCGAGGCCAAAGCTGAAATCAGGTTGGATCTGCAGGGCGGAGGTTTGGGCGCCGCGCAGGCCGACCTCCTCCTGCACGGTGAAGGCCGCGTAGAAATCGTAGGCTGGCTTTGTTTTGCGCTTTTTGAGCGTGCGCAAAGTTTCGATGAGCAGGAAAACCGAGGCCCGGTTGTCGAGGGACTTCACGTTGACGCAATCACCAAGCTCCATCAGCGGGGAGTGGCGGGTGACGAAATCGCCGACGGCGACGAGTTTCTCCACTTCCTTTTTCACCATGCCGGTGTCGATGAAGTAGTCCTTGATTTGCGCAGCCTTGTTTTTCTCGTCCTGGGACATGATGTGGACGGGTTTGGAGCCCATTACGCCGAAGACATCCCTGCGTCCGTGGATGTGGACGCGCTGCGAGGTGAGGGTTTTGGGATCGAATCCGCCGACGGGATTGAAGCGGACGAAGCCCTTCTCATCGATGTGGGTGACGATGAAGCCGATCTCATCCATGTGAGCGGCGGCCATGGCTTTTTTCGCGGAGGAGCGACCTTTTTTCAGGGCGATGACGTTGCCCATGTTGTCGGTGCGGATTTCATCGGCAAGGCCTTTCAGTTCGGCGAGGACGAGTTCGCGGATTTTTTTTTCGCAACCCGGTGCGCCGGGGGCTTCACAGATGCGTGCGAGGAGTTGGACGTCGATTGGCATGGCGCTGCGAGTTTAAGGGCGCAGCGGCGGCTGACGAGCGGGAAATCCCGAGGGATAGGGATGAAGCGCGAATTGTGGCTTGGCGCGCGCATGGATCGGGCTAAATTCCGCCCGTGAGACGGAATGTGATCATCGATTTGGCGGGTTTGCCAGAGTGCGGGAAGTCGTTTTCCGGCGAGTTGCCGGGGGACATTTTCGACTTGCCTACAGGCGATGCCCGGGCGGTGGGACCCATGGAGTATGACCTCTGGGTGCAGCGTTTCGGATCGGAACTCCTGCTGACAGGGAGCTTGGCCGCACCCTTTGAATTCACCTGTGTCCGGACGCTTCACCCGTTTGTCCAAACGATCCGCTTGGATCCAGCCGCAGTTTCGATCGAGATCGGGAACGACGGCGAAGTGGATGCGACGGAAGCCCTCAGGGAGGAGGTTTTGATCCATTTTCCGGTGGACCCGCGCTGCGATGAGGCGGATGTGCCCCAGAAATGCGAAATCGATCCCCGGTATTTATCAGTGGACAAACCGCTTGAAGATGAGCTACCCACTCCCCCCCGCGCCGAGGGTGACGACCGCTGGTCGGCTCTCGACAATCTCAAGGACCTCAAGGACCAACCCTAATCAAAGCAAGACCATGGCCGTACCAAAGCGCCGCCAATCCAAAAGCCGTCAGAAAATGCGCCGTGGCGCAAAGCGTTGGCGTGCCCCGATCTTCAAGAGCTGCCCGGAATGCGGCAGCAAGGTGCCCTCGCACATCGCCTGCCCCTCGTGCGGCTACTATCGCGACCGCCAGGTGCTCGATGTCGAAGCCCTGTGAGGTTGCCTGCGTGATTTCGCCGGATCGCCGCCCGTGGACCTTCTCCGGCGGTGATTTTTCTTTTCCGTCACCGCTGCAGCCTTCCGGCCACCCGCGAATTCTCAATTTTCGAACCGCATGAAAGTCGCCTTGGACGCCATGGGCGGGGACTTCGCCCCTGCCGTGAATATCGGAGGAGCTATCGACGCCCTCAGGTATTACCCGAAATTGCAGCACCTTTACCTGGTGGGGGATGAAAAGATCCTCACCGCCGAGTGCGCGAGACAGGGACTCTCCCTTGAGGATCCCCGCGTGAGCATTGTTCATGCGCCGGAAGTGATCGGGATGGCCGAGCCCGGGGCCAAGACGGTGCGGCGAAAAAAGCAATCGTCCATCAGCATCGCGATGGACATGGTCAAGGAGGGCCGGGCCGAGGCCTTTGTCTCCGCCGGAAACACCGGTGCCGCCGTGGCGGCGGCCACGCTGAAACTGCGGACACTTCCCGGCGTCGACCGCGCGGGCATCGCCACCGCGATTCCCAATGAATTCGGTCTCTGCCACATTCTTGACGCCGGGGCGAATCCCGAGGCCAAGCCCGAGCATCTGGTCGCCTACGCGGTGATGGGAACGGCGTTTTCCCGCAATGTTCTGGGGGTGAGGAACCCGAAAGTGGGGCTGATGTCCAATGGTGAGGAAGATGAAAAGGGCACCGCTTTCACCAAAGAAACCTTCAAACTGCTCAAGGAAACCCCGGGCATTCATTTCGTTGGCAATGTCGAAGGTCGCGATCTTTTCGAAACCGAACTCGACGTGGTGTTGTGTGACGGCTTTGTCGGCAACATCATGCTCAAGACGGTGGAGGCGACCGCCAAGGCCGTGTCCAAGTGGCTCAAGGCAGAAATCAAGGGTAATCCGCTGCGGCTTTGCGGAGCGGTGCTCGCCAACGGCGCTTTCAAGGCACTCAAGGAGAAGAGCAGTTACGAAACCTATGGCGGCAGTCCGCTGCTCGGCGTCAATGGCGTGGTCATCATCGCCCACGGATCCTCCACCGCGCTCGCCGTGCGCAACGCCATCCGCGTGGGGATGGAAACCGTCGAGAACCGGGTCAACTCTCGCATCGAGGAGGCGCTCGCATCGCTCTCCATGACCTCGTCGGCAACGGAGTGAATGGTTGGCCCGGCATGGCTGCCGGCACCCGTCCACCGCTGCGTGGGATCGCTTGTGTTTGCCGATAAACTTCGCACTTGTGGCTGCCGGGCCCCGGTTCCAATCTCCCGCCTCATGAATGAAACGACATCCGCCATCGAGGTTTGCGTCGCCGGCACGGGCAGTTACGTGCCGGAAACCATTCTAACCAACGCGGAACTCGCTGCCAGGGTCGATACCAGCGACGAGTGGATTGTAACCCGCACCGGAATCCGCGAGCGCCGGATTGCCGCGGCTGGCGAGTTCACCTCGCACATGGCCACCAAGGCAGCGAGGATGGCACTCGAGCAGGCTGGCCTCGCGCCGGAGGAGATCGAGTTGATCGTTGTCGCCACCATCACGCCGGACACGCCGACGCCCGCGACCGCCTGCCATGTCCAGCAGCAACTCGGTGCGCCCAAGGCGGTGGCTTTTGACATTTCCGCGGCGTGTTCCGGCTTTCTCTACGCGATGAAGATCTGCAAGCGGCTCATCTCCGATGGTGCCTTCAAAAACGCCCTGATCATCGGTGCGGAAAAACTGTCAACCGTGACCAACTGGGAGGATCGCTCGACCTGTGTGCTCTTCGGCGACGGTGCCGGAGCCGCCGTGCTGCGCCGTGCTGCTCCGGGTGAAGGCTCCATCGTCGCTACCGAAATGGGAACCGACGGCAATCTCACCCATTTGTTGGAAATTCCAGGCGGCGGCTCCGCCTGCCCGATTACCAGCGCGAACGTCAACAAAAACCTCCACGCGCTCACGATGCAGGGCAAGGAGGTCTTCAAGGTTGCCGTCAACCGCATGAAGGAAGCGGCGGAAAAAGTCATCGATCGCGCGGGCTGGCGGCCCGAGGATATTGCCTGCGTCATCCCCCATCAGGCGAATCTCCGCATCATCGATGCCATCGCCGACCGCCTCGCGGTGCCCAACGAGCGAGTGTTCGTGAATCTGGACAAATACGGCAACACCTCGGCCGCCGCCGTGGCGATCGCCCTCGACGAGGCGAACCGCACCGGCGTCTTCAAACGGGGAGATCACATCGTGCTCGTGGTCTTCGGTGCCGGCCTTACCTGGGCTGCCGCGGCGATCCGCTGGTGAGGCACCCGCCGCCTGCCGAGTGATCGACCCAACCGCCCGCGTCCCCGCAATTCCGGGCTTGCTACCCCGCATCATGCCCTCTACCTCGGCGGCCGCATGGGATTTGACACACTTGGGCTCTCCGCAGCCGTCCTGGAAGCCATCGAGGAATCCGGTTATACCACTCCTACGCCGATCCAGGCGCAGGCCATTCCGATCATCCTCGAAGGAAAGGATGTGATCGGTGCCTCGCAAACCGGCACCGGCAAGACCGCCGCCTTCGCCCTGCCGACGCTCTCGAAGCTCGAAAAAATGGGCAAACCCCAGATCCTCGTGCTCGAGCCCACCCGCGAGCTTGCCCATCAGGTGGCCGAGCAGTTCGAGAAATACGGCAAACACACCGGCATGAAAGTCGCCCTGCTCTATGGCGGCGTCGGCCTCGGCAAACAATCCGAGGAACTCGAAGCCGGCGCGGACATCGTCGTCGCCACGCCCGGCCGGCTGGTCGATCATTTCTACCGCACCTCAATGCGCTTCGGCGAAATCAAGGTGCTCATCCTCGACGAGGTGGACCGCATGCTCGACATGGGTTTCCTCCCGCAGGTGCGCAAAATCGTCAACCTCTGCCCATGGGACGGCCGCCAGACGCTGTTTTTCTCGGCCACGATGCCGCCGGCCATCCAGACCTTCGCCCAGTGGTGCCTCACCGATCCGCAGCGCATTGAAATCGCCCGCACTTCCATTCCGACCACCGTCACCCACGCCTTCTATCCGGTGGCCATGGACCAGCGCGATGATTTATTGTTAGAGCTGCTCAAGCAGACCGACTACCACTCGGTGATGATCTTCACCCGCACCCGCAAGGAGGCGGACCAACTCACCCAGCTGATCAAGTCAACCGGCCAGCAGAAGGTCGCGGCCATGCACTCCGACATCAACCAGGTGGACCGCATGAAAGCCCTCGCCGGCTTCAAGGCGGGTGATTACGAGATCCTCGTCGCCACCGACGTCGCCGCGCGCGGCATCGACATCTCCGGCGTGTCCCACGTCATCAACTACCGCGTCCCCGAAAACGCCGAGGACTATGTCCACCGCATCGGCCGCACCGGCCGCGCCGAGGCCGAGGGCGACGCGTTCACGATTCTAACCGCCGATGAGCTGGACTACGCCAAGTCCGTGGAAATCTTCATCGATCAAACCATCCCGCGCCGCAGGCTGGAGGATTTCGATTACATCTACACCGCCCTGCTCGATACCTCGCCGATCAAGGCGGTGCGCCGCAAGAAGATGGGCGGCGGCAAAAAGCGGAGGTAATCGGGAGCACCCGTTGCCCCATGATCATGAAACCACTCGCCGTTTTTCTCATCAGCGCGCTATGGATGTTCGCGGCCCGCGCCGCCACGGCCGCGCCGTCAAACCTGGTGGATATCAATTTCGATGATACGGCTCCGGGATTGACGCCCCCGGTCCTCGGAGCAACGCCTCCAACCGCACTGCCGAGTGACCGGTTGGCAAGAATCGCATTCGGCCGCGCAGTGGCAAGCAACGAGGCATCGGGAATGAACAAGGCCCTTCAACTCCTGCCTGAACCGATTGGCCGGCTTTATTCATACAGCCAGTTGTATGCATTCAGCAAATTCCTCATTCCCGTATCCGACAAGTCCTTCCTGTTCGAGATGGACTTCAGGCTGTCGAATTTCCAAAAGCGCCCGGCAGCAAGCCGGAGTGTTGACACGTTCACAATTCTTGTCGATGCGCCAACCGCCGTCCGCTTGGATTTCACGACCGATGGCAATGTGGGAAGGGTATCGACGGGTGGCGGTATCCCCTTCTATGCAGGCACTTTTTCATTTGATGCATTTCATCATCTGGCGATGCATCTGGACCTGAACACTTTCCGTTGGTCGGTATGGCTCGATGCAAAATTGATCATCGACAATCTCAAACCGTCTTCTCCAAGTTGGAGTGGGGAGTTAAGCACTCTGCGGATCAATTTGGAAGACGATCAAACCTTGGCAAACATGCCGGTGGCCTACGTCGATAACATCAGGCTCGTGGCATCTCCTGAAATCCCGGCAAGCACCCGCACTTCGCTGGCCGCCAACCCGAATCCCGCGTTCCCTGGTCAATCCACAACCCTCACCGCCACGATCACTTCCGAAACCGGCACGCCCACGGGCTCGGTCGAATTCTTCGATGGCGTCACCAGTTTGGGCACTGGAACGCTCGACCGCAGCGGGCAGGCCACATTGATGGCTCCGGCCCTCGCTGTGGGGACACACCCGCTTTCGGCTGTCTATCAGGGAGAAGGTTTTTACCTGCCCGGCACGGGCTCGGTCAGCCAAGTGATCCTGAGCCTCATGGACCCTTCGGTGTTTGCCGCCGGTGTGGTGGATCATGCCAGCACGCGGTTCCTGCAGACGACCCTGATGCGGCAGCAATTGACGGTCACCAACCGCAGCTCACAGCCGCTGGAGGCGATCCGCGTCACCGTCCACTGGAGCGCCGCAGACACCAAAGCGCGCATCCGCCTTTACAATGCCAGTGGCATCAACAGCACGGGGAAACCGTATTTGCAGCATGACTTTCCCGTTCCGCCGGGAGATCAAGTGACCTTTACGGCGGAATTCTATTCGCCGGACCGGGTAACGGTTCCCACCCCCACCTTCACGGTGGAGCTGGTTCCCGCGGAAATACCGGAAATTCCATCAGGCACTCCGCAAGCGGTGTTGAACACCCGGATGCTCACGCCGGACCATGCGTTCCTGATTGATTTCAAGACAGTCAAGGGAGCGAGTTACCACATCCTTTACTCCCGCGATACGGTCAACTGGAGCATTGCCCGGCCGGCGGTGATCGGCACCGGCTTCGTCGTGCAGTGGGTGGATGAGGGGCCGCCCAAGACGCAATGTCCTCCGAATCCCAAGAACGTGCCGACGCGTTTCTATCAAGTCATCAAGGCGAACTGAATCCAACCCACGGGAAATCATGAAAACCGACACCTTTCGCCCTGGATTGATCCTGCTCACCCTCTGCACCTTGCTTCAGGCAGGCACGGACAAGGATGGCTTTTCCAAAAGCGCCATGCCGCAGGACGATGCCGCCCCATGGATCGGGCGCGTCGGCCTCAGCTATCGAGCCGCCTTCAATGTCTCGGCGGATTTTTCCGACCTGGGTGGCTATGCCAGCCCGAACTTGCCAGGTGCTCCCGGACGGATCCAAGGTGCGCCGGGCACGGTGGTGCGCAGCTACGACGACGGGTTCATCGGCATCGATGAAAGCGGCAACGCCAACGGCCGCACCACCTACTGGGGCTATGACAGTGACTCGCAAGTCAGCGGCAACAACGTGCTCATGCGCAACTCCGGCTCCCCGGGAACGGCGCGTTCCAATGATGTGGACGATGAGCCGCTCAACGGCCTGGAACTGAGCTATCAGCAGCCACTTGGCCGGGGACGCAACTTGCGCTGGGGCCTTGAAGGCGCGCTCAACTGGATGAATCTTGATTTCGACGACCGGCGCTCCCTGTCCGGCGACATTGTCACCACGACCCACGCCTTTGCCCTGGACGGAGTGCTGCCTCCTGTCGCGCCGCCCACATACGTCGGACCAGTGGAAGGACCCGGTGCGCCGCAATTGAGTGATACTGCCGTGAACGCAGGCACCTCAACACAGCCCGGCGCGGCAGCCATCACGGGCAGCCGCAGCTTGGAAGGAAATCTCTACGGCATGCGGGTCGGGCCTTTCCTCGAATATGAAATCACCCCGCGGGTGTCGCTGGATCTGGCAGCGGGATTGGTGGTGGGATTGATCGACAGCGGGTTTTCCCATACGGATACGACGAGCCTGGGAGGACCCGGGAGTCAGACTGTTAGCGCGGACAGCAGTGAGACGGAATGGCTCTGCGGCGCCTATGTGCGCGGACAGGTCAATGTGAAGGTTTACGAAAACATCTCGGCATTTGGTGGAGTGGAGTTCAACAACCTCGGCACCTTTGACCAACGGGCTGGCAATGCGAAGGCGGAACTTGACCTGAACGGTGCCGTCATTCTTATCCTGGGAGTAGGTGCGGCCTTCTGAGCCAGAATCCGCGGAGAGCAAAACCGCCAATATGAACGAAAAAGGCTCACTCAAACCAACGGGCTGGTGATTCAGATCAGGAAGTCATGCGCGTCCTCTCAATCGATCCTGCGGTTCGAAACACCGGCTACGCCGTGCTGGAGGGCGATCCGCGCAGGCCGAAGGTGCTCGCCTTCGACGTGATCTCAATCCCGAAGAACATTCCACAGTCTGCGGCGCTCTCAGCCGTTAGAAATCACCTCGCCAACGTCATCCTGAAGTTCCAGCCCGACGAAGTTGCAGTGGAGGGCATCATCTATGTGCAGTCGCACCAGACGGCCATCACCATGGGCGCGGCGCGCGCCGCAGCGCTAATCGCCGCCGCGGATCACGGGCTGCCGGTTTATGAGTATTCGCCGAAGAAGGTGAAGAGCGCCGTTGTCGGCAATGGCAATGCGGACAAATCCCAGGTCGCCTTCATGGTCCGGGCCTTGTTAGGACTCTCCGAAACCCCTCCGCCTGACGCTGCGGACGCGCTCGCCATCGCCATCGCCCATCTGCAGGCGTCCGATCCGCTCAAAGCCAAACTGCTGGAACGCCGAATTGTCTGACCATGCTGCGGTTCCTCCATCTCCCGGCACCCGTCAGCTACGAGGAAGGCCTCCGCCTCCAGCAACAACATGTGGACGCCATCCTCGCCGGCACCGGCACCGACACCGTTCTCCTGCTGGAGCACGAACCCGTTTACACCATCGGCCGCCAGCGCGACCAATCGTCCCTGGGCGACACCGCCTCGCTCCCCTGCCCCGTTCACGAGACCAATCGCGGCGGCCAGGCCACTTATCATGGCCCGGGGCAACTCGTGGGCTATCCGATTCTCGATCTCACGCCGCGCGGCCGGGATCTGCACGCGCACCTCCGCCTGCTGGAGGAGGCACTTGTCCGCAGCTGCGCAGTTTTCGGTGTGGTTGCGGGACGTCGCGAGGGACTCACCGGCGTCTGGGTGGAGAATCGCAAGCTCGCCTCCATCGGCGTGGGCGTTAGGAAATGGATCAGCATGCACGGCTTTGCCATCAATATCACCCGGGAATGTCTGCCACCGTTTCTCGCCATCACGCCGTGTGGTCTCGATGGCGTGAGCATGACCTCGCTCGAATCAGAGGCCGGAAGGTCGATCACCATCCGCGAGGCCGCTGCCGTGGTCGCGGGCGAACTGCGGGCAGCCCTTGAAACACGGTGAGGCTCCACAGCCATGAGGCGGTTGGAACGCGGCACGATCAGGCTTCCCGGCCGCAGCAGTTCTTGAACTTCTTGCCCGAGCCGCAGGGACAGGGAGCGTTGCGGCCGGCGCTTTCGATCGAGAAACTCGGCTTGCGTTTTGGCAGGTTGAGCTTGAGCTGGGTGCCCGCGGGCGAGGGGGCCATGGACGGATCGATGTGGCCGGAGCTGCCTGACGTGGCGACGTTGTCGCGGCTTAGCGATTCCTCGCCGCCGTGGAGTTGCTGCGGGGCGCTGTGGAGCTGTTTGAGGAAAGCCTCGAGGTTCGAAGCGGAGCGGAAGAGATTGCCGAGCGCCTCCTGCTTGATGGAATCCATCAAGGTCACAAACAGGTTGTAGGCTTCGTTCTTGTATTCGATGAGCGGATCCTTCTGGCCCTGGGCGCGCAAACCCACGCCCTCGCGCAGGGCGTCCATGTTATACAAATGTTCCTGCCATTGCTTGTCGATGGCGACAAGCATCATGCGGCGCTCCTCCTGGTCGAGCACTTCCATCGGCAGACTGCCGGTGCGCGCCTCGTATGCTTCCTTCACCTTGCCGACGAGCACCGCGGCGATGGCGTCCTCATCCGACTGGTCCGCGAAGTCGCCGGCGTTGACGCGCACCGGCAGGGTGGAGTTGATCCAATGGATCAACTCGCTGAAATCGGGTTTGTCGCTGTCCTGATCGCTGATGAACACCCTCACCTTGGCGGGGATGGTTTCCTCGATGATTTCGGTGACCAGATCGCGCGGCACCTCGGTGGTGAGCACCTCGTTGCGGTAGCCGTAAACGACCTCGCGCTGCATGTTCATCA
>JBGSUP010000179.1:0-5265 GCA_041753485.1 Akkermansiaceae bacterium | reverse complement strand
ATGACGCGCAGTCGGCCGCCCTCCACTGGTCGGCCATCCTGCGGTCCTGCGGCGCGCTGGGCGCCTTCCGTGCCTTCGAGCGCACCATCACCGCCCGCGGCGTGGTCGATTTCCTGGTGTTTTCGAAGAAATTCCCCCGCTCGGTGCGCTTCTGCATGGAGAGGGTGGACGTCAGCCTGCACCGGATCTCAGGCACACCCCGCGGCACCTTCTGCAACGATGCCGAACGCGAAAGCGGCCGGCTGCTCACCGATCTCAACTTCGGGGTGACCGACGACGCCTTCGCCAACGGTCTTCATCAATACCTCGACGGACTCCAGGAGCGCTTCAACCGGATCGGCAAGGCGACCTTCGAGAGTTATGTCCTAATGCCGGAGCGGATCCAGGTCTGCCCGGCGGCGGAGTTCCGTTCGTCCTCGGTCCTCGCCGCCTGGCAGATGCAACAGCAACAACAACAGTGACCGGATCATCTGAGGCAACGCATGGGGAAGGGATGAGACTCTCGGTCATGCACCGGACCACCTTCCATTATGGAGTGCCGGTCACGGAAAGCACCAACACGCTGCGGCTTGAGCCGCGGACTTTTCCCTATCAGAAAACCATCTCCGCCCTGGTGCGGGTGCTGCCAGCCACGCGGCTGAGCCGTTTCACCGATCTGTTCCAGAACATCACCCATCATTTCGAACTGCCGAAGCCCCACTCGAAACTCGAGATCGAAAGCCGCATCCGGGTGCACAACCTGCCGCTGGCGATTCCCGAAACGAGCCGCACGGCGACCGCCTCACAATACCATGAGACAGGCATCCAGGAGCGGATTTGGCCGTATCTGCAGGAAAGCCGCCGGGTTTCCCAATCGCCGGAAGTCTGGCACCACGCGGTGGATGTCACCGAAGGCCTGACAGCGGTGTATGACCAGGCATCCGCGATCATGGCGTGGATCAACCGCGAGTTCGTTTACGCGCCGGGCGCGACCGGAGTGAAGGCGCATCTGGAGGAATCCTTCGCGATGAGGCGCGGCGTCTGCCAGGACTTCACCCATGTGATGCTGGGCATGTGCCGCACCATCGGCGTGCCGGCGAGATATGCCTCCGGTTATCTCTACAACGGCCCCAAGGACTCGCTTGTCGGTGCCCAGGCCTCCCATGCATGGTGCGAGGTCTATCTGCCGGCCGCCGGATGGATCGGCTTTGATCCGACCAACAACACGCTGGCCGACGAGCGTTATGTAAAAGTCGCCGTCGGCAGGGATTACGAGGATGTTTCCCCGGTGGAAGGCAGTTACCGCGGTCACGGCCACTGCCAACTGGAGATCAAGGTGGAAGTGGAGAAAATCTGATCAGAACGGCTTGGCCAGACCCAGCCAGGCGGCGGCGCATGCGGCGGCGATCGTGAGCACCAGCACCACCGGCGCGGGCAGCACCCTGCGTTTCGCCAGCACGGGAGCCATTCCGATGAACAGCCAGAGACCGAGTTTGATCATCCACCAGGACTGGTCCATCGGCGGTTTTTTGAGCATCGCGAAGCCGACCAGCAGGATCAACAGCAGCGAAACGCCGTGAAGCATGGCCGCCGCCTTCCTGCCGGAACCCGCAAGCAGCGAAGCCCCGAGCGAGGTGAATAAACCGAAGGCACCGGCGAGGTGCAGCGTTTTCAACAGGAATGGATCCATGACGCCGGATGTTTCGCCGGACCGGCGGCCGTTTCAAGCCCGCAGGTTGCGACGGAAGCGATTCGTGATAGGCTGCCGCCATGAAACGCAAGATCGCCTGGTCCCTCGCCGTCCTATCAGGACTTTACCTGCTGATCGCCGGACCGGTTCCCGATCCCCTGCCCTTCATCGACGAGGCGACGGCGCTGCTCGTGTTCGTGAAATGCATGTCCTATCTCGGTTATGATGTCCGGCGCTGGCTGCCGTTTTTCGGCAAATCCGGAAACAGGCGGAAAGAAGCGCGGGGCGAGACCATCGACGTGTGAGCCGTTCACCCCTCAGGCTGCTGCTGCGAGATGCAATGCAGGGCGCCGCCTTCCTCGACGAGATCAAGGCAGTCGATTCCGGTGATCTCCCGATCCGGAAACAACTCGCGCATCATGCCCAGCGCGCGGTCGTCGTTTCGGCCCTGGCGAAAGGTCGGGACCAACACGCCGCCGTTCACAATCAGGAAATTCACGTAGGAAGCCGGCAACACCGGCAGGCGCCAACCGGGAACCTCGCAAGCCTCGGGCAACGGGATTTCCACCACCTCGAAAGGCCGCCCGCCGGGGCCGTAAAACGAACGCAGGCGGGCGAGGTTGTCGTTGAGAATGTGGCGGTTGTGAGCAGAGCGGTCGATGCAGGCGAGGATCGTCCGCACATCCACGAAACGCGCGAGGTCGTCGATGTGGCCGTCGGTGTCATCCCCCTCGATGCCCTGCTTGAGCCAGAAGATTTCCGAAACCCCGAGCCCGTCGCGCAGGCGTTGCTCGATCTGCCCGCGTCCGAGCCGCGGGTTTCTGTTAGGATTGAGCAACACCGCCTCGGTGGTGAGAAGCTGGCCCGCGCCGTTGATCTCGATCGCTCCGCCCTCGAGGATCATGCCGCCTTTGAAAACCCGTTTGCCGAGGGCTTCGGCGATCCGCGCGGGAATGGTGTTGTCCAGTTCCCATGGCGGAAATTTCCCGCCCCATGCGTTGAATTCCCAGTCGGTGACGGCGGCCTCGCCCGTTTCGCGATGCTTGACGAAGATCGGTCCGTGATCGCGGCACCAGACGTCGTTGTGCGGGTGGTCGAAAAGCTCGATCCGCTCGGGCACGGCCTTCGCCCGGTTGCAGGCGGCGGCGATGGCTCCGTGGTCGCTGCCGGGAGCGTTGATTCTAACCGTTTCATGGCGCGAGATGGCGGCGGCGATTTGCGCGAACTTCGCCCACATCATGTCGCGCTTCGCGCCGCCCCAGTGGCGCGGGTCATCAACCGGCCATGAAAGCCAGACCGCCTCCTGCGGAGTCCATTCGGCTGGCATCGTGAATCCTGCGGCGGCGGCGCTCATCGGCGGATGTTGTTCGCGTTCCCGGGAGGTTTTCCAGTCTCGATTCAAGCGAATCCCGTCCCGGCTCGCTGGCTTCCGGCTTGGGACTTGTCAAACTGGCCGTGAATTGGCACATGCGGCTAACAAGGACGCCGGCGCAAGGCGTTTTCCAACCCGTCAAGCCATGTCCAAACCCACCTCCGCCCCCGTCGTGCCGCGCGCGATGCTCGTGCCCTTCATCCTGGTCACCATTCTGTTCCCGCTGTGGGGCTTCGCCAACGACATCACCAACCCGATGGTGGCAGCCTTTAAGAATATCCTGCTGCTCACCAATTTCGAGAGTTCCCTGGTGCAGGCCGCGTTTTACGGCGGTTATGCGCTGATGGCCATCCCGGCGGCCATTTTCATCAAGAAATTCTCCTACAAGAGCGGCATTCTGATCGGCCTGGCGCTCTACTCGATCGGTTGCCTGCTGTTCATCCCCTCCGGCATGGCGCTCAGTTTCGCGCCCTTCCTCGCGGCCTACCTGATCATGACCTGCGGCCTTTCCTTTCTGGAAACCACCGCCAATCCCTATGTGCTCTCGATGGGCGACGAATCCACCGCCACCCGCCGCCTCAACCTCGCCCAGGCCTTCAATCCGATGGGCTCGATCATCGGCATGTTCGTCGCCAGCATGTTCATCCTGATCAATCTCAACGGCACCAGCGAGAACGGCCGCCGGGCGATGAAAGCCGCCGCCGAGGGCATCCCGGTTTACAGGCAGGTCGTCGCGAAGCAGTTGGAAGCCGTCGAAAATCTCGAAGGAATCGTCGCCACCAAGTCGTTCGAATCAAAGCCGCGCCTGCTCAAGAAAGCGATGGAGCAATCCCGCTCACTCGCGCAAACGCTCGGCTTGCTCGCCAATCCCCAACCCGAAACCGCCCGCGACATCTCCGGAAAAATCGCCGCCCAACCGGCGGACAACAAATTCGCCGCCGCCGCCAAAGCCGTGGCCATCGTGCTCCAGTTGCGCGACAGAGTCACCCCCACCGAGGCCGAAGCGCGGCGCGATGCCATGTTCCACGGCCCCGAAGGCCTCGAACTGGCGCTCATGCTCGGCAGGGAACAAGTGCTGCTCGCCGAAGTGCCGGCATTCAAGAGCGCGCTCTCGGAGCTCGCCACCGCAGCTCCCGCCGCAAGCGAGGCCGCGGGCACCTTGGAAACATTCTATCAGAAAAAAACCTCTCCCGCGATGACGGCTCAAATCGCCGCAGGTTTGGCCAGCATCAGGATTTCCCTCGAATCCGCCCACACGCAGTTGCAGGCCGTTCCGCTTGACCACCTCAGCGCGAATGCCGCCGATTCCGGCACCGCTTTTAAGGAAATCCAGAAGTCGGATCTCGCCATCGTCGTCTGGCCCTACGCGCTGATGGGCGGCATCCTCATCGTCATCCTCGGCCTCTTTGCCTGGAAACTGCCGCACGACATTTCCCATGAGGGCGACAACCAGCTTCATCTGGCCGCCACCCTGAAGCGCCTTTTCCACAACGGCCATTACCTCTGGGGCGTGGTCGCCCAGACATTCTACGTTGGCGCGCAGATCATGGTCTGGACCTTCATCATCCAATACGCCGGGCTGGAGCTGGGAATCGCCAAGTCCACCGCACAGAACCTCAACATCCTGGCGATGATCATCTTTGTCTCCAGCCGCTTCATCTGCACCTTCATCCTCCACTACGTGAAACCCGGAGCCCTGCTCGCCGTCCTCGCGCTCGGCGGAATGCTGCTCACCGCCGGAACCATCTTCATCCACGGCTACGGCGGCCTCTACTGCCTGATCGGCGTCTCCGCCTGCATGTCGCTGATGTTCCCCACCATCTACGGCATCGCGCTCGACGGTCTTGGCGACGACGCCAAGCTCGCCTCCGCAGGCCTGATCCTCGCCATCGGCGGCGGCTGCCTGATGCCGCCGCTGCAAGGTGCGATCATCGACCTGCCGCCCATCAATCTCGGCTTCATGGAACTGGCCAGCGTCCGCGCCTCATTCGCCCTGCCGCTGGTTTGCTTCGCTGTGATCGTGTTCTATGGATTCTGGTCGCTGCGCGCGAGAGCACGGCCGGCCTGATGCCGGACGAAAGAAGCCTTTGCATTCCGGCGCATCCAGCCTAGGAAAGTTTCATCATGAAGCCATCTTCCGAACTGAGCCGCCGCCAATTCGTCCAACTCGGCACGATCGCCGCCACCGCCGCGTTCCTGCCGGAGCATGCCGCCGCTGCCGAGC
>JBGSUP010000178.1:0-5896 GCA_041753485.1 Akkermansiaceae bacterium | reverse complement strand
GGCTGTCTCGGCGCCGGTGGCAGGCACGCCGCCCGCTCCGGCTGCGAGTCCTGCGGAAACGGGTGCCGCTCGTGCGCTGCCCGAGGAATACGCGCCAGCTGAATCTGCAGGTTCCTCCGTGCCAACGGCCGCGCCGGAAATGAAAATCCGCACCGTGATGGTGGAAACCGAGATGACTTTCGGTGAATTCGCCGCCAAACACGGCACGGACACCGCCCGCCTCAATGATCTCAACGGGCTGGATTTGGCAAGCGCGACCATTCTGGCGAAAGGATCTGAACTCTACGTGCCCACCCAGCCATGAGCGGCTTGGCTGAGCTCGGCCCGTGACACTGCGAGCGGCAGCCGCTTGATCTAAAACGCCTGAAGACCCGGCTCCGGCCGTGCCCGCGGCAGTGGCCGCGTCTCGATCACCCGGTATTCCCCGTTTACTTGCGGCTGCGGCAGCGCATACGGCCCCTGTCGGCTGCCCTCGGAGCTGATGGTGACGGGAGTGCCCACGTCCACTGAATCGAACAAAACCGGCACGAACTGTTTGGGCAGGCGGATGCAGCCGTGGGATGCCGGTTTTCCCGGCTCCGGGATGAAGCCGCCGTGCATGCCGATGCCGTAAGAAGTGAGCCGCATCCAATAGGGCATCGGTGCGGGCACATAAACCATCCCCTCCGGCACCGGGTCACGGGCTCGCGCATCGCCATCCACCACATTGCCAAACTCATCTTCGATCCAGCCATAGAGGTTCGAATACTTGTCCACGATTTTCTCCGTGATTCGATACGTTCCCGGGCGGGTGCCATGGCCTTCCTTGCCGGTCGCCACATAACACCACCCGATCGGCCGTCCGCCGCGCTCGAACTCGGCGATCTGGTCCGGCAGGCTAATGCGGATGCTCACTTTGCCGGGTCCTCCGTCGTCATACCAGCGGTGCAGCACCCGGCCCGCCCGTCGCGTCGGCGGGGAGTCGCGCACTGCGCACGACACCGCCAACCAGCAAAAGATCACCGGGACTAGGACATTCTGAAAAATCGAAGTGGCACGCATCAGATAGCAACAATCGCTTGGTTGAAGAAAATCAGACAGCCATTTCACCCGGGCGGCCATTCTCTAGGCGGGGAAACGGGTGCGGTCAAGGCCGGGCCTTGCACCCGCCGAACTTCTCGCATACCAACACCGCACATGGTCCGCTTTTCAATTTTCGGCATCCCGGTGCAGGTGCATCCCTTTTTCTGGGTCACCCTCGCCATCATCGGCGGAGCTCTCGGCGCGAATTCCGCGTCCGCCATTCTCGGAGTCTGCCTGTTCCTGCTCGCAGGTTTCATTTCGGTCCTCATTCATGAGCTCGGCCATGCCCTCACCGCGCGGAAATTCGGCGCGCACAGCGAAATCGTGCTCCAGGCCTTCGGCGGATACGCCGCGTATTCCGGCGTGCGGCTCACCCGGCCACAGAGCTTCGCAGTTACAGCCGCAGGGCCGGCCGTGCAGATCCTGTTAGGTCTCGCGCTGCTTCTGGTCATGCCCCACCTGCCGGAAATGTCGCCCTATGGCATGCATTTTCTCAAAACCCTGATGTGGATCAGCCTGGTCTGGGCGCTGCTCAATCTGCTGCCGGTGTTGCCGCTGGACGGCGGCCGCATGCTTGATTCCATCCTCGGGCCGGAGCGCATCCGCATCACCCTCTGGGTCACGATCATCGTGGCCTCGCTGCTGGCCGTCGTCGCGTTGAAGGCCACCGGCAGCATCCTGCTGCCCATCTTCATGGGCATGTTCGCCTGGCAGGCATGGCAAGCGCTCCGCCAGCAGCCGTGAGGCCGTGATTTCTCACCAGAAAACCAGCCTCAACCCGGCCAGCGTGGAAAACCCTACGATCATCCACTCGAAGGCGGCCTGCGGCACATGCCGGATCAACCAGCGGCCGCCGAAAATTCCGACCACCACTCCCGGCAAGAGCCGCGCGTTCTCCAGCAGACTGTCCGGCGTGATCAACGCGAGCCGTGCGTTGAGCGGCACCTTGAGCAGATTGACCAGCAGGAAAAAGCGCGCGCCGATGCCGATGAGCTCCATTTTTGGAATCCTGCGCGCCATCAGGTAAAGCTGGATCACCGGACCCGCGGCATTCGCCAGCATCGTCGCGAAGCCACCCAGAATCCCCGCTCCCATGCCGAAGCCGCGCGATGCCACCCAGCGGTCGAAAACTTCCGGCTTCCACCGCCTCGAAACCTGCAAGAACACCATCAGCAGCACGCAGCCGCCGATTACCCGCCGCGCTGCCGCATCCGGAATCCATCCCAGCAGCCACCAGCCCAGGCCCAGGCCGAGCAGCGTCGGCCCTAACAAACGCCACACCGGCCGCCATGATCCGTGATTGCGAAACGCCGGCCAGGCCATCAGGTCCGCCGCGATCAACAAGGGCAGCGCCAACCCCACCGAGGTTTTCGCGCCATACAGATCCGCCAACACCACCACCGAAACCATCGAAATGCCGCTGAAGCCCGCTTTCGAGAGCCCGATGCAAAAGGCGGCCAGCAGCGCGATGAGATAAAACGACGACATGCCGGCGCAGACCATCCTTGCCTCGGCCTCGCCATCAAGAACAAAGCCGCTTTTCCCTTTTCCACCGGCTGCCGCCCGCATTCCGGATGAGTTCCAAAACTCCGGAAGCCTTTTGCTTCAGCTCATCGGTTTGTGAGCGAACCAGCACCGCTCAGGCAACCAACGGCTGCACACGGGCCCGGATGCTCTTGGCCCGCTGGAACTGGACCAAGCGCAGATCATAACGACTCTGAAGATTGATCCAGAACTGCGGATCCATGTTGAAAAAGGTGCCGAGGGTGAAGGCGATCTCGGCATGGATCGGGCGCTTGCCCTTGATGATCTCGTAGATCGTCGAACGGGGAATGCCGGTGCGGCGGGAAAGCTCGCTCTGGCTGAGTTGATGGACGTCCAGAAATTCCTCCTTGAGCAGGCGGCCGGGAGTGGCAGCTATGATGGCTTTTTCTTCGCGGGTCATGGCGGTGATGGGTCAGTGGTAATCGGTGATTCCAACTTCGAAGGCGTTTCCCCCGTCCCAACGGAAGCAAAGCCGCCATTGGTCGTTGATGCGGATGCTGTGCCGCCCGGCGGAGAGGCGCAGTCTGGATGGAAGTTTTTGTTCATTTCAGGGATTGGGGTTTTAGTGGTAGTCCACCCATTATTTTAATCCATGGGTAAATAACCTAAAACTCGTCAAACGGCCCATCACCCTCGACGCCATAAAGGACTTCCGCCCGCCAACTGACGGCGCGTTCCACAATGGTGAGGCAGTCTTCCGGGGAAACCGCCAGATTCATTTGGGCGGATGGCCGGAGGTAGGCGGGAGCTTCCTGCTGCAAGCGCCGCGACCATGCCTGGACCGCCGCTACTTGCTCCTGGTCCAATGACGCGCTGGCATAGGCCGCCCGCTTCATCGCCATGCACTGCCGCGCCAGCTCCGCCAATTCGGATTCCTGAACAGGGGTGGGAAGGACGAGAGGGATTTGGCGCAAATCATTGATCTGATACATGCAAGTGTTGTTAACGAATTTCTTTTCCAAAAAACTGAAAACGTCCGAATTGAGGATTGCCATAAAGGCATCGGCTGACACCTGCTTCAAAATTGGACTCAATCTCATGCTCTTAACATCGTTGATCGAAACCGGCAAATGTCGCGCCTTCAGTGGAACATGGTTGCCCGTATCCGACCAACTTACCCCAGGTCTGAGAAAGAATGAGTGCCCTTGCCATCTTGCGGTAGGATGTGCACTTGGTCAGCGTCGCTCCTGTTCTTGCAACTGTGCCTGTGCGGAGCGTTGTCGTTTCAGGGTTTCAGGAGCAAGCTCTGAATTTGGCAACCGCTTTTCGCTTTCCACAGACCCGCAATCCCTCTCCACTTCGAGACATGTCCATCCTCGCGAGGATTCTGCGCCACACCTTCCGCTTTCCGCTGCAAAGCGCGCTTTCGCTGGTGCTGGCCGTGCTCTGCACCGCTCTGGTGCTGGTGCTGCCCGGCGTGACGATGCGCTTCATCGATGTGATCATCGGCCAGAACCGCCCGGACCTGATCATCAGCACCGCCGCCACCGGCATCGCCGCCATTTTCGCCCGCCAGTTGCTTTTCACCCTGCGCACTTATGTCAACAACGCGCTCGAACTCAAGCTCACCCACCTCGTCCGCGTCGAACTCTACGACAAGCTCCAGCGCTTGCCGGTGAAGTGGTTTGATTCGAATGCGTCGGGCGAGATCATGTCACGCGTGGCGGACGACGTGCCGACCATGGACCGCGTGATGATCGAGGGCGTGGACCAGGCGCTTGCCGCGCTGCTCCAGTTCCTGATCGTGATGGGATACATGTTATATCATTCGTGGGAGCTCACGCTGGTGACGCTGGCACCGCTGCCATTCATCGGTCTTCTGACAAGTTGGTGGGCAAGCCGCTCGGAACCGATGTGGCGCGCCTCCTCCGAGGCCTCGTCCGCGCTCAATGCCATCCTCCACGACCACCTCGCCGGCATCCGCCAGATCAAGGCCTACACCGTGGAGCCCAAGGCCCTCGAAACCTTCGGCAAGGCTTCGCAAAACGTCAGCGACAAGCGGATGAGCGTCATGCGCGGCCAGGCGATCGTCTGGCCGTCGGTCTCCTTCATCGCCGAGTCCGGCATCATCCTGATGGTCGCCTTCGGCGCGTGGTGGGCGCTCAACGGGAAACTCTCGCCCGGCGTGGTGATTTCCTTCCTCGTCGCCTGGGGTTTCCTCTTCGATCCGATCTCGCGCATCAATCCGCTCTCGCAAACCTTCACCCGCGGCATTGTCGCCGCGAAGCGGGTGTTCGCGATCATCGACACTCCGGATGAATCGCACATCACCGCGGGCCTGCGCCCGGAGCATCTCGGCGGCCATGTGCGCTTCGAAAACGTCTCGTTCGATTATGCCGACGACTCGCCCGCGATCCGCGAGCTCAGCTTCGAGGCGAAACCCGGTGAGACCATCGCGCTGGTCGGTGCCACCGGTGCCGGCAAGTCCACCGTGCTCAACCTGCTCACCCGCTTTTACGAACCCAGCAGCGGCCGCATCCTCATCGATGGCATCCCGCTCGCGGAAATTTCCAAGGAATGGCTGCGCGACCAGCTCGGCTACGTGACCCAGGAGAGTTTTCTCTTCAACACCACGCTGCGGGAAAACCTGCTGCTCGCCAAACACGACGCCACCGACGACGAGCTGTGGGCCGCGCTCGAGGCCGCCAACGCCGCCGGCTTCGTCCGCGCCCATGCCGAAGGCCTCGACATCCTCGCCGGCGAACGCGGCGGACGTTTCTCCGGCGGCGAGAAACAACGCCTGTCAATCGCCCGCGCCCTACTCAAGAACCCGCCGCTTCTCTTGTTAGACGAGGCCACCTCCGCACTCGATAACCGCACCGAACGCCTCGTCCAGCAGGCGCTCGAAAACCTCCGCGCGGACCGCACCTGCTTCGTCATCGCCCACCGCCTCTCCACCGTGCAACAGGCGGATTGCATCTGCGTGCTCGAGCGCGGCCACCTTGTCGAGCAAGGCACGCATGCGGAGCTCACCGCCCGCGGCGGAGCCTACGCGAAACTTTGTGAGGCCGGATTCGCAATCGATCCTAGACCTGCGGCGTGAAATCGTGCATCCTGCCAACGGTTGCCTCACCCTCCCTCCACTTTCTCATGGAAACCATCGTCAGACTTCCCGAATCCACCGCGCCCAGCACCCTGGTCGAGGTTCTTGCCGCACTGCGCAAGGAGCACCTTGATCCACGCCACGAATCCAAATCATGGGGTGACTGGATCACTCTCGAATGTTACAACACCGTCATCTGCATCGAGGCCAACCACGGCCTCAGCAGCTCCGCCACCATCGAACACG
>JBGSUP010000177.1:0-11254 GCA_041753485.1 Akkermansiaceae bacterium | reverse complement strand
GTGGTTTCCAGCGCCACGCGCAACGGCGCAGCCACACCGCCCTCCCAACGCGCATAGAGCGAGAGGTCATAGGCCGCTCCCGCCTGCACCGACATGCCGCCGTCGAAGCCGGTGTTGGCGAGGCCGGCCTCGCCCGCGTCCCCTTTGATGGTCAACCCACCGTAGTTGGGATTGTGCGGATGAAAGGGACGCGCGATCTGCACCTTCAACCCGGCTTTGCGACCCCCTCGCTGCACGACTTCCCATGCCGAGGTGGGCGTAAGGTTCTTGCCGAAACCAGGCGTCGCGTAATAATCAAACGAGCGGTTCTGCACCATCTCGGCATACAGCCCGCCGTCTGCGGCGTAGTTGATGTCCTCGTAGAAAATCCCGTAAAGGTGCGGGCTGACGGCGACGCCCGGCGAGTCGGCGTGGATGGTCACGCTGGCGGACAGCAACGTGTTGGTTTGCGCGACTGCGGCGCGTCCGGTGATGAGCAATAACACGAGTGAGTTCAGCAGTGTTTTCATCAGTTCATTCCGTTTGGCCAAGGCCACACGCAATTCCGCGAGCATGAGGCCGGCGGGCAAAACTGGATGGAGAGCGGCTCTCATATGCGGAGATCTTCCGGAGCGTGGAGAATTCATGGGGATTTGTTCCAAACCCGGATATCGTCGATCCACACCGTGGCACGTTCGGTCTGTTGATCCTTGAAAAAACCGTAGCCGCCGAGTTGGAGTTGCCATTCCGCACCGGGAAGGTCCGGCAACATCTTTCCCCGGATGCGGGTGCCCGCAGCCTGATTGCGGTCGCGGTCGTGGAACCATTCGACCAACTTGCCATTGATGGAAATTTCCACCCAACCGGTCGCGTCGTTCGTGCAATTCCCTGCGACGCGCACTTCATGCCAGCGGTCCGCCACCAATGCCGTGCCATTGGCCGCAGACAGGGCGGCGTAGCGATACTCGCTCTTGCCACCGGGATTGACCTGGAAATGGATTTCCCCGCCGTGTTTGTCCGGCATCCGCCAGAGCGCCACGAGATGCTTCCACTTGTCCGGCCCGGCGTGGTTCTTGTATTGGAAAAAGCCGACGGAGGCGCGGTCGCAATTCTCATCGAAGCGCACATGATAAACGGTGGTGCCGCTGAACCCCGGATGCGCGCCAAGCAGGGAGCCGTCCGGGAATCGGCGAAGATGAACCTCTGCATGGCAACCGCCATTCGGCGTGTCTGGTTCGGTGCGGATCATCAAACACTTCAAGCTGGTATTGTTGCCGTCAAAGTCCTGCTCACAGCTTTCCGAAATCTTTAAACGCTGGTTGCCGCCGGTGAAGCCATCGAGGACGCCGCGGTTCATGAACATCGGAGTTTCCCCGCAGACGGAACCAAGGCTGGCAAGGAGAATGAGAGATCGAAATGTCATGGGTTGATCGTTCGGTATTCCAACAACAATCCGGCTTGTCACTCCAAGACGAATCACCAAAATGGAATCAAGAGAGGCTCAACCTCCCAGCAAAGGATACAAGGCTGGCCGCGAGTCCGCATTTTTCGCATTTGAGACGTCGGGCATCGAAGTCTCATGAAACTGATTCCGCGCCCCGCCAATCCTTTGCGGCCCGCCGGACGTCCGCACGCCCGGGAATCTGCGGCACGTTCAAGGCCTGAAACCGGCATTGCGGAACACAGTCGGCGACCCACGTCTGGCGAGAGGGATCTGATCCTGGATTCATGACGGATGATGGCGATTCAGGCAGATGGGTATTCGTAGCCTTTGCGGTAGTTGCGGCGGAGGAGTTGGTTGGCGGTTTCGTCGTTGAGGATGCGCTCGGTTGCGCCGTCCCAGTCGATGCTGCGGCCGAGCTTCATCGAAACCATGCCGAGCAGCGCCATGTTGCTTGCGAGGTGGACTTCGCCGATGTCGCACACGGGCTTGGTGCCGGTACGGATGGCGTGGAGGAAATCGGCCCAGAGTTCCTTGATGTTTTGTGAATCCGGGGCGTTGAGTTGTGCGGCTTCGGTGATTGGCGGGGCCTTGGAATCGGCGGGGTAGAAGGTCCAGCCATTCTGCCAACCCATGTGGAGGATTCCCTTGGTGCCGTAGAAATAGCAGCCGACGCTTTCGCCCTTGTCGGTGTTGTTAGCACCGAAGCGGCGGTGTTCCCACTGCACGTTGAAATTTTCAAATGCATAGGTGGCGAGCTGGTGGTCGGGGGCGTCGCTGGTTTGTGCTTCGGCGGTGAGCACGGGGGTGCCGGCGATGGGCCGACCGCCGCTGGAGAAGATGAGTTTCGGGTATTTTTCGCCGGTGACCCAGAGGATCTGGTCGAGCCAGTGAATGCCCCAGTCGCCGAGGGTGCCGTTGGCGTAGTCGAGGTAGTTGCGGAAGCCGCGCGGGTGGATGCCGCGGTTACCGGCACCGAGGGAAAGGTCGCGAGGATCGCCGCCGTTGAACGGGCGGAGCGGGGCGGGGCCGCACCACAGATCCCAATCGAGTTCTTTCGGAACCTCAACGGTTGGCAGCGGTTTCTCGGGGCCGCCGCCGCTGTGCACAAAGCACCGGACCATGCCGATCTCGCCAAGCTTGCCGGAGCGGATGAACTCGCGGCCGCTGAGGTTGTGCGGGGAAACGCGGCGGTGCGTGCCGACCTGGACGACGCGGCCGGTGGCGCGCGCGGCGTCCACCATGGCACGGCCCTCCATGACGGTGTGGCCAATGGGTTTCTCCACATAGACGTGGGCACCGGCCTTCACTGCGGCGATCGTCGGCAGCGCGTGCCAATGGTCGGGAGTGCCGACGATGACGATGTCGGGTTTCGCAGCAGTTAGCAGGTCGCGGTAGTCTTTGAAGAGCTTGGGCGAATCGCCGGTGCCGGCGGCGACGTTTTTGAGAGTGGCTTCGTATTGGCGCGAATCGACATCGCAGAGGGCGACGATTTCACAGGCACCGCTGGCCATGGCTTCGCGCAGGATGTTGTTGCCCCACCAACCGCAGCCGATGAGGGCGGTGCGAAAGCGCGGGCCGCCGGATTTAGGTTGGGCGCGGAGGGAAAACGGAAACGCGGCCAGGGTGGTCGCGGCGGCGGAGGTGTGAAGAAAGGATCGACGATTCATGGTGAGGCGGGAAAGAAGAGAATAGGGAAATTGATTCCGGGGCTCAGGAACAGAGGAAAAGCAGGCATTGGCTTGAGGCCCGAGTTCCTGAGTTACCGTGTTCCTGAGTTCCCGATTTATTCTCCTCTCCGGGCCCGCTGCCAGAGGCTGGAAAAAGATTTCGGATTCCGGTTGCGAACGGATCAAGTGCCGATCCACCGGGTGGCAAGGAAAACGGCTTCACGCCCTCCTTGCGTGAAGCCGTCGTCTAGGTTCTCCCCAAAAAACCCATCATGGAGAGAAGAGTCATTGCCTGCGGCGGCGCAGCAGTGCAAGCAGGCCGAGGCCGCCCAGCAGGGCCGCGCGGGGCTCGGGGATCGCGGTGATGGTGACGAAACCGCTGTTCACGCCGCCATCATTGGTGCCGCCGTTCAAGCCGGCGCTGGTGTCGTTGTAGTTGAGGAACCAGAGGCCGCCGTCGAGCGTGTAGTTGCCACTCGTGGCGTAGCTGCTGAAGGTGCCGACCAGCGCGTCATAGGCAAAGAGGGTGAATTTTTCATTCAGCACGTGGGCTCCAAGATTGTCCCAGGTGACCCCGCCGCCTGTCAGCGTCAAGGTTCCTCCGACGTTGACGAGGTCGGCGAGGTCGCTGGTGTCGTTGAACTCGTAAGCATAGGTGCCACCCATGGTGACGTCTCCCGCAACAGTCATCGTGCCCGCCGAGTTGCCCGGGGCGAAGGTTCCGTTGGCACCGATGGTGATATTGCCGCCCAGACTGGTGGCTCCGCCGAGCGTGCCGGCATTGACGGAGAGGGTGCCGGTGTAGGTGGAGGATGCGCCGTTGATGAGGAGGGTGCCGTTGCCGTTTTTGGCAAGATCGGCACTGCCCGTCAGTGAAGTGTTCGCGCCAAGAGTAATCTTGCGACTTGCATCGACGTTGAAATCCTTGGCCGTGGCCGTGGATGTTGCTAGAATGATCGAGCCGCCGGTGCCTGCCACGCCGTTGATGGTGAGGTCGGTGGAGGCGTCGAGGTTGGCGATGGTGCCGCCAGTCCAGCCGATGCGGCGGACGGAGGTGGCGGCAAACGCACCGGTGCCTGCTTCGATGGTCCCGGCATTCAGGGTGCCGCCAGCCAAATTATAACTCGAACGGAAATCCGGAGTGGCACCGCCGCCCGCGTCTTTACCGAAGGTGAGAGTAGAGACTTTTACGGTGCCGCCGCCTTGGTTGAGCGAAGCAGTGATTACCGGGGTGCCGGTGCCGGTCTTCTCGCCGAGCAGGATAGTCGTCGCAGTCAGCGACCCGGCAGGCATGGTGAGTGAGCTGGTGTCGGCCAGGTTGGCTCCAGCGAGGTGGCGACCGATGGCTAGGTTGGTGACCAAGGCGTCGAGCGAGCCTCCCGTGAGGTTCACCACTCCCTCGCCGCGGCGTGTGCCTGAGCTGGTCTCACCGATGGTCCAGCTGGACGTGGCACTGACGCCGTCAGTGCCGCGCAGCTTGAGTGAGGGTGTGGTGAGGCCGCTTTGGAAATCGACAACTCCGCCGGCATTGAAGGCCCCCACCCGGAAGGTGGTGGTGTTGAAATTGTTCACGGTACCCAGATGAAGGCGCGCAGTATTGCCATTGTTCCCAAGGCTGTTTCCACCTCCGACAAGGATTGTGCCAGCGGTGATGTTGTTCGTGCCGCCGCTAGCACCGCTTTTCGCGAGATTCACGTCGGCGATGCTTGTGACGGCGTCCACATTGACCATCTCGAACTTGAAATCCCGATTGGCCCGGTTGTAGGTGAAGGAATCGAGTCCGGAAAAGTCGTAGGTTACGCCGTTGTTCGCGCTGAGTTGCTGGTTGGCATCGCCATTGATGGTGAGGCTGCCACCGCCGGTGACACTGCGGTTGTGGGTGGTGACATCCATTACAATCGTGCGCACGGTTTGAGACGTGCCGCCGAGATCGAGGGTGGCTGCCGCACTGCCGTTGAAGCGAAGATTCTGGGATGTCGGCAGCGCGGCGGAGCCGGAGAGGGCCAGCGTGCCTGCGGAGATGCGGGTTCCACCGGTGTAGCTGATGGAGCCGGCAAGAGTGACCTTGCCTGCGTCGGTTTTGACGAGGCCTTTGCCAGCAGCGTCTTCGGTGACGGTTCCGTTGATGACAAGATTGACAGCGGCATTGTTAGAGCCTACCTGCGACTGCGCGCCCGTCAGCGTAACGGTGCGGGTCGAAGGCAGGGTGATGGTGCCGCTGTTGGAGCCAGGCTCGGCGAGCAGTCGCGCGCCGTTGGCGATGAAGATGTCGTTATTGTCGTTGCCCAGACTGCCGTTCTGGTTGATACCCAGAACGCCGCCGGAGATCGTGATGTTGCCGCTGTAGTTCTGATCCGCGCCGTTGAAGCGGAAAGTCAGCTTGCCAGCACCGGTTTTCTCGAAGCCCTGGGTGCCTTCCAGGTTGGCGTAGAAGAAAATGTTCGCACTGCTGTTGGCCACGTTGATCACCGGAGCGCCCGAGGAAGTGGCTGCTGTCAGGATGTCAGTTGTGACACCGTTGTTGCCAATCACTACGCTCCCTGAGGCGAGTGACGTGGCAAGGGTCCCGAAGGTATAGGGATAGGTGCCGCCAGTCCCGGTGTCGGAGACGTTCACCGTCAGTGCGGTGTTGATGTTGGCGGTTGCTCCTGTGGCATTCGGGACGCCGCCGGTCCAGTTGGCGGCAGTGCCCCATTCACCGCCGGTGGCACCAGTCCAAGTGGATTGGGCATGGGATTGTGCCGTGCTCAGGACGATAAAACATGCGGCGGGGAGAAAAGAAAATCGGCGGGGTTTCATGGAATTGGGTAGGGTTTCAGGGTTTTGGAAGAGCATGATGGTGGTGTGCCGTATCAGCTGCAATAGTCGCTGCGGGACATTTGATTTCCGATTTGTGACCCACCGGGCAGATGGAACGCCCGGCGAGTCCCGGAGTCGGCTTACGGCACCCGCACCACCTTGAGGCGGGCAAATTTCCTGGGCGGCGTGGGTGGTCCGAAGGTGTAGGCGATGGTGAGAGATGGATCACCGGCAGGCTGGGTGGCGGACGGTTCGTCGATCCAAGAGCCCGTGATCAGCGTCTCGGAGGTCTGGATGGTCCAGGAGACGTCAGCATTGGTGATGGCGTCGGCACCTTTGGTGAAGGTGATCGTGTTGCCGAGCAGCACGCCGGCCGGGGTGTCCGAAGCGACGGGGTTCTTGCCCAGCGCGTATTCCACGCCGTTGGAAATTCCGTCCTTGTCGAAGTCCTCATCGAAGGGCTGGCCGGGGATGCCGTTGTCGGTGGCCCAGGTGTCGAAGTTGTCGCCGCCGCCGGCGGGCACGGTCAGGGTGACGGCGGTGCCTCCATCGTCGGCGTATTTGATGACGAAGGTGTTGGTGACCGCACCCTTGGTGACGTTGACGGTAGAACCTTCCGGCAGGCCGGAGAAGGTGCCGGTAAGCGAGCCGAGCGCGTAGTCCATCAAATAGAGTTTGGTGCCTGGAGCAAGCAGGGTGGCGTCGCCACTGGCATCGTCGAAGATGGCAAAGGCGGGCGATGCCGAGAGGTCGAGATCGCCGTCCACGGTGAGTGCGCCGCTGGTGCCATTGAACGAGTTGAGGCGCGCGGAGTAAGTGACATCGCTGCCGAGGACCACTTTCTGGCCGGGAGTGGAATCCACCACGGTGGTGGTGATGCCGGAGACGGTGACCGTGATGCCGCTGATGGCGAGGTCCGCGCCGGTCTGGTTGATGAGCGTGCCACCCTTGAGGATGAGGTTTCGGACGGTTGAAGATCCTCCGGTCACGGTGTTGCCGCTGCTTGCAGCCGCGGTGATGCCGGGGCTGGGCGCTCCGTTGGCTAGAGCGACATTGAGCGTGCCGTCATTGAGCGTGTAGATCAGGCGGGTGAGGGTGATCTGCGATGCGGTTCCACCGACTGAATAAAGATCCGTGATGGCGGATTCAGCCGAAAGTGCAGCGCGGACTTTCGCCGCCCATGCATCTGCGGTGTCGCCATTCAGAATGGCCACTGGAATGAGCAGTGGAGATCCGGTGATGCCGGCACCGGTGACCGTGACATTCACGTTGCCATCGGCGCTGGCGGTGCCAGCAGCAGTGGCGGTCTCGACTTGTGCCAGCGGCAACAACGGCGTCGCAAGGGGCCCGGGTTGAATCGAGGTCACATTGAGCGTGCCGCCATTGAGATTGTAGGTGGGTCGGAGGTTTTGTCCGGCGCTGGCGAGTTGTGCGCCATCGGTGGTGCGGGCCATGAGGATCGTATCGATGGTCACATCACCGCCGTTGTGATTGATGACGGCATTGATCGTCGGTTGTCCCGAACCGACCTTGTCGGCCATGACCACGGTGGTGGCATCGAGCGTGCCGTCCGGCAGCGTAAGGGTGCTGTCGCCGCCGTTGAAGGCGTTGGAGATATGCCTGCCAATGATGATGTCGGTTGCCAGGATATCGCCGGAACCGCCGGTCAGATTGAGCAGGCCGTTGCCTGTCCGGCTGCCTGAGCTGGTTTCACCGATGGTGAGGGTCGTCACCGGCGATTCTTCGCCTCCATCCGTTGCACGCAACTTGAGACCTGGGTTCGTGAGTCCCGCCTGGAAATCGATGAAGCCGTTGGCATTGAAGGCACCCAGCTTCACCGTGTCGGCGTTGATGGTGTTGACCGTGCCAAGGTGGAGGCGTGCGGCGCTGCCGTTGTTGCCATCGCTCACCCCACTGCCGCCGACTTGGAATGCCGCAGCGGTGATGGTGTTGGTACCACCGTCGATCCCCGACTTCGCCAGATTGAAATCATTCAGGGTGGTGACTGCGGCGACGTTGGTGGTCTGGAAGTTGAGGTTGCGGGTACTCTTGTCGAAGGTGAACGAATCGATTTCTGAGAAATCGTAAGTCACGCCGCTGGTGGAGCTGAGGACCAGGTTGGCGTCACCGTTGATGGTGAAGCTGCCGCCGCCGGTGATGGCGCGGTTGGCGTTGACCTGATCCATGACGATGGAGCTTACCGTCTGCGAGGTGCCGCCCAGATCGAGGTTGCAGGCCACGGCATTACCAGTGAAACGCAGGTTCTGGGTGGTGGGCAAAGCGGCGACCCCCGAGAGGGCGAGGGTGCCGGTGGCGATGCGGGTTTCACCGGTGTAGGAGAGGGTGCCGTTAAGGGTGACCTTGCCGGCGTCCGTCTTAACCAGGCCACTGTTAGCGGAACTCTCAGTTACCTCGCCGTCAATGATGAGGTTCACTGCGGCGTTGTTGGAGCCGATCTGCGACTGGGCTCCCGCGAGGGTGATGGTACGGGTGCTAGGCAGGGTGATGTTGCCGGCGTTGGAGCCCGGCTCGGCCAGCAGTCGCGCGCCAGTGGCGATGGTGATGTCGTTTTCTACATCGCCGAGACTGCGGTCCTGATTGATGCCAAAAATACCGCCGGAGATCGAAATGTTACCGGTGTAGGCCTGGTCGGCACCGTTGAAGCGGAAGGTGAAACGCCCGGCACCGGTCTTATTGAAACCCTGGGTGCCTTCGAGATTGGCGTAGTAGAAAATCGCTCCTCCCGTTCCCACGTCGATCACAGGGCTTCCACTGGTGACATCGGCCTTGAGGATGTCCGTGGTGACGGCGTTGTTGCCAACCACAACACTGCCGGTGGCGATGTTTGTCGCCAAAGTGCCAAAGGTGTAGGGGTAGGTGCCACCAGTTCCCGTGTCGGAAACATTGACCGTCAGAGCGGTGTTGATGTTGGCAACTGTGTCAATGGCGTTTGGCACGCCTGCGGTCCAGTTGGCCGCAGTGCCCCATTCTGCCAGATTGGCACCGGTCCAAGTGGACTGGGCATGGGTGTAGGTGGCGAAAGCCAGCGGCATCGATACCGCAAGTGCGAGGCGTGTGAATTTCGGTTTCATGGATTTTGGTTGGTTTGGTTTTTGTGAATTCAGAATAGGATTTGTTTGATAAAGGAACCGATTGCGGAGCTGGGGTTTGGGCAGGAGAGCCGAGATGGCTGCCCTGGAGAGACGAGGGATTTTTTCCGCTATTTACGAAGTGGTGGCCGGAAGGGCGCTCGGCGGCAACCTCGAACGCAGGACACAAAATTGTCAGTTTGGGACATGGGAATCACGGTTGCGGGTGGTGCGGAGGCAACGCAGGATCGCGCATCAAAGTTGAGGGAGAGTGATTGGCTTGACCGAAAAATCCCAGAAGATGGCCATGGTCTGCGCGCCATGGGCGGGTTCGGGAGCACCGCCGTTAGGCCAACCACCCACTCCCAAAGTGGTGTTTTGCTCGGTGATCATCCTGACCTTGCCGGCGGAATACGGGCTGATCTCATCAAGACGCTTGGGACGGGCACTCGGATCATAGCCCCAGGGATAACTGATGTCGTTCGGGCGCGGGGTCGCACTGTCCATCAGTTTGTTCTGGCGGTCCTCCAGGCGGTAGAGGATCGCAGGCCTGGCAACGGTGTTTTGTTTGACCTTCTTCATCAGGGAAGGGCAGCCGTAATTGGCAATCAAACGGGGTTCGGTATCAGCATCCTCCGTATTCTCCATGTAGGGCCCGATGTAGTTGACGAGGCTCCGCCCCTTGTCGGCAAGTCTGGCCTGCACGGGGCTGTAGAGCGCGGACTGTCCGGTATTGAGGGGCCCGGGGAGAATGCCATTCCTTTCCATAATACAAATCTGGAGGGCATTGCCGATGCCGCGCAAGTTGGTAATGCAGACAGCTTTGCGGGCGCTGTCGATCGCTCTGGAGGACAAGGTGAAAACAAGCGTGGCGAGAACGACAATGATCGTGATAACAACCAACAATTCAGTCAGGGTGAAACCGTGAGGCTGACGTTGACCAGGTTGCCGAGGCGCGAAGACGTTTGATTTCGTGGGTTTCAATTTCACGCTGGAAATTCCCTCCGAAGACGCGCTGGGTCAATCGGTTGCGGGTGTCATCTTATTTCGCATTTGAGACATGCTCAGGGTGCGGCCGGAGACGCCGCGCGGCTGACCCTGAGACGCAGGAAACGCCGGTCGGGCGCCGGCGATGGCGGGCTGTCCTCAACGATGATGAAGCCCGGAATATTGGCGCTGCCGGTGGACGACCAGATTGACTGCCATGACAAATCAGTGAGATGATCTGAGGCGAGCACTTCGTAAAGCAAGTCCGGGTCCGCGATGCGGCCGAATCCGAGGGCGAGATGGCCGTTTTGGGAAAGCAAGGCGGGCAGGATGGTGGAGTCCGCGGCGAGGGGATCACCGGCAAGCGCGTATTCGAGGAAATTTGCGACGCCGTCGCCATCGGGATCCGCCCCATCGGAGGAGTCGCGGCCGTTCCAGTCGATGTTCGAAGTCCAGAGCTGATAGAGATCGGGCTGGTAGCGCAGGGCAAGGGTGCCGGTTTCGGGCACGACTTCAGCGGACCACCGGCCCTGGCCCGGGAAACCCGCGGCCACGATGGCGAGTTGCGAGAGGTCGGGCTGGCCGATGGCGGTGGTGGAGCGCAGCAGCGGAAAGAGGCGCCCGGTTTCGGTGAAATCGGTGAGTTGTGATGAATCGATGCGGAGGATGGCGCGCGAGAACTGGAGTGAGGAGGCGGTGAAGGCGGCGGGCGGGGCGTCCCAGGATGAGGGTGCGATTTCGACGACGGCATCCGGTTGGAGTTCGAGCATGGCGGAGGTGGAACCGCCCTGGCCACGGAGTGTGGCGGCTGCCGAAACGATAACTTTCGATTGCAGGGAGGTGTCCACCGTCAAGGTGCCGCCGATGACCTCGGTGGTGCCGGTGTAAGCCTTGGCTAAACCCGTTAGAATCCAGGAGCCGGAGTTCACACTGAGGTTGAGTTTGGAATTTCCCGAGGAGGAATCGACCATGGTTCCGGAGAAGGAACCGCCGGCATTGCCGCCGAGATGGAGTTTGCGCCAGGTGTCGGGTGTGGTGGGATTGGCGATGTTGACGACCGGTCCGGCGAGGTGAAGCGAGCCTGCGGACGACTTGATATCCCAGCGCGCGCCGCCGGCATTGAGGGAGAGTTGGCCGGCAAGGGTGTTGTTGCCCGAGACGTTGTGGAGTTGGCTATGGCCGATGGTGTTCTGCATCACGAGCTGGACCGGCTCGGCAAGGGTGATGCCGCCGCTGAGTTCGAGCGTGGCAAGCGCGGTGCCGCCCTGCACGGTGGTCCCGGTGGTGCC